>JAESTY010000175.1 GCA_016763355.1 Immundisolibacteraceae bacterium | reverse complement strand
CACTTAAGACGGAATGTCGTCATCGAAGTTATCAAACCCGCCACTATTACCCTGGGGTGCCGCAGCGGGTTCGGCTGGCGCTGCAGCCGGCGCTGAACGCCCACCACCGCTCTGCTGGCCACCATAATTACTTTGATCATAACCGCCGCTATCGCCCATACCGCCACGACTACCGAGCATCTGCATTTCGCTGGCGACTATCTCGGTGGTGTATTTATCCTGGCCCTCTTTGTCCTGCCATTTACGGGTCTGCAAACGTCCCTCGACATAAACCTGAGAACCCTTTTTCAGGTATTCACCCACCACTTCGGCGAGGCGGTTGAAAAATACCACCCGATGCCATTCGGTACGCTCCTGTTTTTCACCGGTCTGTTTATCTTTCCAGTTATCACTGGTGGCAATAGTGATATTGGCGATCGCTGCGCCTGACGCGCTATAACGAATCTCTGGATCTTTACCCAGGTTGCCCACCAGAATGACTTTGTTGATTCCTCGCGCCATGATCTTATCCCGCTGTTAATAATTATCGTAAGCAGCCCCATCGCTGCTGATTCAGGAACGCCCTAAACGGCGGACCCCGCCCTTATCTGTAACGCCAGTGCCTGCAGCGATTCCTGACTGTACTCTCGGCTATCGACCTTTAAATAGGCGATGCCATCCTCCGCCACATACTCAGCCTCGGCAACCCCTGCCAGTTGTAAAAATCGGCCGGCCAATCCGGCGGCCTGCTGATCGTCAATAGTACCCACATTCACCATTCTCGTCAGTAGGTGTGCTGGTGGGGTCATGGTGGCGGCTATCAGCCACCACACCACGATGGCACCAACACTGACCAGAAACAATAACTCAGCACCGCCTTTACCCATCAACAAACCACCACTAACACCGCCGACAAAAGCTCCAAAAAACTGCGCAGTGGAGTAGACCCCAAGCGCGGTGCCCTTGCTGGTCATGGGTGCGGCTTTGGAAATTAGCGATGGCAGGCTGGCCTCGAGCACGTTGAATCCAACAAAAAAGATGAACAGGGCAAGTACCACTAGCCATAGGCTCATCGGCAACAACCCAAGACTAAGTTGGGCAACGCCTAACAGGCCAATCGATAATAGAAACACCGGCTTCATCTTACGGTGACGCTCGGCAATGATAATCAGCGGAAACATCACCAGGACAGAGGCAACTAATACTCCCAGATAGAGCATGCCCTGTTGGACATCAGAAAGCCCAAGCTGGTCTCGCAGAATAAGTGGTAACACCACAAAATTAGCGGTCATCACCGCATGTAAGACAAAAATACTGATATCAAGCCGCAGCAGCTGGCCATCTTTCATCACATTCAGAAACTGAGCCGGTATCGGCTGAACATCACGGTGGTGACGACGCTCGGCTTCGGGCACCCAGAAACGAACTATGCCGATCATCACTAGCGCAGCCACGGCGGTAAGCCAGAAAAGACCAGAAATACCGATCAGGCTGGCCAATAGAGGACCTAATGCAAGCGAGAGCATAAAGGAGGCACCAATGGTCATGCCGATAGTCGCCATCGCCTTGGTGCGCTGCTCTTCACGGGTTAAATCAGCCAGCAACGCCATTATCGAGGAGGCAATCGCGCCGCTGCCCTGCAAAGCCCGACCAACAATGATTTCCATGGTGCTATCGGCGTTGGCCGCAAGCACACTACCAGCAGCGAATAGCAGCAAACCAAACACGATCACCGGCTTACGGCCGACCCGATCGGATAGCATGCCAAAAGGAATTTGCAGCAAAGCCTGGCTAAGCCCATAGATACCAATGGCAATACCAATTAGGGCTGGTGAACTGTCATAGCCCTGCAGGTGTAGCGATAACACCGGTAGCAGCATGAACAGCCCGATCATTCGAAGTGCGTAAATTGCGGAAAGAGCTGCGGTAGCTCGGCGTTCTGTAGGATTCAAAGTAGCGGTTTCTGAAGTAATCTATCGTAAAAAACGACTTAACCGAGCCCCGCAACTGGAGCTCTGATAAGCGCTATGCTCGCCGGCAGTTTCGCCAGCGAAGCCGACTATTATCTCGCAGTGAGGTCTACTTATAAAGATTAATGTTAGCAAGATTACAACTAGCAATTAATTTGTTGAATCATTTTGCGAAAACACACATTACCGTTCTATAGTGGGCGTTTTTGTCGGCTACTATGCCGGGGACATCTAAACCACCATGAGCAGTTCAGAATTACGCGATATCAAGATCAGTGGTGCCCGTACCCACAATCTGAAAAACATCAACGTCACCATCCCCCGTAACAAGCTCACGGTCATTACCGGGCCTTCTGGCTCAGGCAAATCTTCACTGGCGTTCGATACCCTGTACGCCGAAGGTCAACGGCGTTATGTAGAGTCACTATCTGCCTATGCTCGACAGTTTCTGTCGGTGATGCAAAAACCCGAAGTCGATCATATCGAAGGGCTATCACCGGCCATATCCATAGAACAGAAGACTACTTCTCGAAACCCCCGATCTACCGTTGGCACCATCACTGAGATCCATGATTATCTGAGATTGCTGTTTGCTCGTGCAGGCGAGCCCCGCTGCCCAGAACATGGCACCACACTGGCGGCACAAACCATCAGTCAGATGGTTGATCAGGCTTTATTGCTGCCAGCAGAGACTCGCATTATGCTGCTGGCACCGGTGATACAGGGGCGCAAAGGCGAGCATCGACAACTACTGCAGGAGCTCCAGGCTCAGGGCTATATCCGTGCCCGTGTAGACGGTGAGTTGATTGAGCTCGAAGCTATAGAGGAGCTCGAGGCAACTAAGAAGCACGATATAGAGGTGGTAATAGATCGGTTAAAAATTCGTCCGGAAAACCAGCAACGGCTCGCAGATTCCTTTAACACTGCTTTAGGACTCAGCGATGGTTACGCCAAACTGGTGTTTATGGATGGCGATCAGGAAGATATTCTTTTTTCAGCTAATTTTGCCTGCCCCAAGTGCGGATATAGCCTGGCTGAGCTCGAGCCAAAATTGTTTTCTTTCAATAACCCAGCCGGCGCTTGCAAGGGCTGCGATGGCCTCGGAGTGAGCCAGTTTTTTGACCCTGCGCTGATTATTGCCGATCAGCAGCTCAGCCTCGCCAGTGGCGCTATCCCCGGTTGGGACAGACGCAATGGCTACTACATGCAGCTGCTAGATTCTCTGGCTAACCATTTCAGTTTTGACGTTGATACTGCCTGGGTCGATCTAACCGATCAGCAACGCGATATCGTACTGTTCGGCAGTGGTGAAGAAGAAATTACTTTCAACTATCAAAACCCTAAGGGGCGCATGATCAAGCGGGTTCACCCTTTCGAGGGTGTCGCCAATAATTTTAAACGCCGTTATCGGGAAACCGATTCAAACGGCGTGCGTGAACAGCTATCCAAATATATCAACAGCCGACGATGCCAGGAATGCGACGGCAGTCGACTGGCTATCAGCGCGCGCAATGTATTTGTTGCCGAAAGTAACCTGGCCACTCTCTGCAACCTGCCGATTGATGATGCACTGGAGTTTTTTAAAAATTTATCATTACCTGGCGCAAGAGGCGAAATCGCCAAAACCATTCTTACAGAGATCATTAGCAGGCTTGGATTTCTGGTCAACGTTGGCCTTAATTATTTAAGTCTCGATCGTTCCGCGGAGACTCTTTCCGGTGGTGAAGGTCAACGCATTCGGCTCGCTAGTCAGATTGGGGCAGGTCTGGTCGGAGTCATGTACGTACTCGATGAACCTTCAATTGGGCTGCACCAACGCGATAACCAACGCCTGTTACAGAGCCTTTGCGGATTAAGAGACCTTGGCAATACGGTAATCGTCATTGAGCACGACGAAGAGGCGATGAGGAGTGCTGATTACTTACTGGATCTTGGGCCGGGCGCAGGCGTCCATGGAGGTCAAGTGATCGCAGAAGGAATTCCAGAAGTCGTTAAGCAGAACCCTGATTCTGCCACTGGACAATACCTTGCAGGGACATTGAAAATTGCTATACCAAAAGCCCGTGTGCCCATTGACCGTGACAAACTGATCACCGTAATCGGCGCGGACGGCAATAACCTTCAGCACGTCACGACTGAATTCCCGATCGGGCTGATGACCTGCGTTACCGGGGTATCAGGCTCGGGCAAATCGACTCTGGTCAACGAAACCTTATATAAAGTCGCAGCGGCGCAAATCAACCGGGCTTTAACCGATCCGGCGCCCCACGACTCCATATCGGGGCTGGACGCGATTGATAAGGTGGTAAACATCGATCAGAGCCCGATTGGACGCACCCCGAGGTCAAACCCAGCGACCTATGCGGGATCGTTCACTCCCAATCGTGAGCTGTTTGCAGCAACCGCCGAATCCCGGTCCCGCGGATACACTCCGGGCAGGTTTAGTTTCAACGTTAAAGGAGGGCGCTGCGAAGCCTGCCAGGGCGATGGCGTGATACGAGTTGAGATGCATTTTCTGGCCGATATTTATGTGGCTTGTGATATCTGCAACGGCAAGCGTTACAACCGCGAGACTCTAGAAATTCTTTATAAGGGAAAAAATATAGACAGTATCCTTGGCCTCACCATAGAGGATGGCTTGAAGTTTTTTGAACCTATACCGGCCTTGCGACGCAGACTACAAACCCTGGTCGATGTTGGCCTCGGCTATATCAATCTAGGACAAAGTGCCACCACCCTGTCAGGTGGAGAAGCTCAGCGGGTCAAGCTTGCCAGAGAGCTATCCAAACGCGACACCGGCAACACCCTGTATATACTTGATGAACCGACTACCGGACTACATTTTCAGGATGTCGAGCTATTGCTAACTGTCTTGAACCGACTCAGAGACCGCGGCAATACGATAGTCATCATCGAGCATAACCTTGATGTCATCAAAACCGCAGACTGGTTAATCGACATTGGACCGGAAGGTGGCCGCGGTGGGGGCCAGATTATTGCAAGCGGCACACCGGAACAGGTCAGCCAGGTAGAGGCTTCTCACACGGGTAGATACCTAAAACCGATTTTATCGGCTGGCTAACCGTTACACACAGAAATAAAAAAGCCGGGATAGACCCGGCTTTTTTATTTCTGTAACGACGGAGAGACTATTCGTCGTCGCCTTCTTCATCTTCGATCGGGCGGTCGACCAGCTCTACAAAAGCCATCGGTGCTTTATCACCCTCACGTAATCCACATTTAAGAATACGGATATAGCCACCTGGACGTTCGCTATAACGCGGGCCGAGTTCGTCAAACAATTTCGTTACCGCTTCACGATCACGTACTCGAGCAAACACCAACCGACGGTTAGCAACTGAATCAGTCTTGGCGCGAGTGATCAAAGGTTCGATAACCCGACGCAACTCCTTAGCCTTCGGCAGCGTAGTCTTAATCAACTCGTGCTCAACTAAAGAGGCAGTCATGTTTTTAAACATGGCCTTGCGATGGGAGCTATTGCGATTTAGCTGCCGTCCGCTCTGTCTATGCCGCATGTCTTTTTCCTAAAATTCTAGTGTTTAATAAATATCTAAATGAAAACTGAACTTAGTCTTCGGTTGGCTGGAGACTGGCAGGTGGCCAGTTTTCGAGCCGCATTCCTAACGACAACCCGTGAGCAGCCAGGACATCCTTGATTTCGTTCAGGGATTTCTTACCCAGATTGGGGGTCTTCAGCAGTTCCATCTCGCTACGTTGGATCAGGTCACCAATGTAGTGAACGTTTTCAGCTTTCAAACAGTTAGCCGAACGAACCGTCGACTCAAGGTCTTCGACAGGTCGAAGAAGCACTGGATCGATATCGGCTTCGTCGTTTTTGTCGTCGTCCTGGGTGGTGTCTTCCAAATCTACGAAGCTATGAAGCTGATCATAAAGAATGGTCGAAGTGCGACGAATTGCTTCCTCAGGCTCTATCGTGCCATCAGTTTCAAGTTCGAAAATCAGCTTATCTAAATCGGTACGCTGTTCGACGCGAGCGTCTTCTACCCGATAGCTGACCTGGCGAACCGGTGAATAAACCGCATCCAGTTTCAAGCTACCGATAGTATCGGTTTCTTCGTTATCGTCATCAGCACGTAACGCAGGAACATAGCCGCGCCCGGTGGTGACAGTCAGCGTCATATCAAGATCGCCACCATCCATCAAAGTCGCCAGATGAAGATCCGGATTGGCAATCTCTACGTTGTGATCAAGTTTGATGTCCGCAGCGGTGACCTTACCTGGCCCTTTTTTCTTCAGGGTCAAGATAGTCGATTCACCACTATGCAAACGAATCGCAACGTTTTTAAGATTGAGGAGAATATCGATTACGTCTTCTTTAACGCCGGGATGCCCGGTGTATTCATGAAGCACGCCTTCAATCTGTACTTCGGTAATCGCCGCGCCAGGCATCGACGACAACAGGATACGCCTTAGTGCGTTACCTAGTGTGTGGCCAAAACCTCGCTCTAAGGGCTCCAACGTAACCTTTGAGTGCGTACCGCTGATACGGTCTACTTTTATCACTCGTGGTCTTAGAAAATCTGCAACTGAATTTGTCATCAATACCCCTCGCTGAGGATGCCTGATATCTACTATTCGTAAATCTTAATAACTACTGCCAACCGAACAAACCTGCACCAGCCAACAATTACCGGCAGGCGCTGTTCTGTTTAAACCCGACGTTTTTTGGGTGGTCTACAGCCGTTGTGAGGAATCGGTGTAATGTCATTAATACTGGTTATTTTAAAACCATTAGCATTTAAAGACCGTACAGCTGACTCGCGTCCTGGGCCAGGTCCATTGACCATCACATCCAGGTTTTTTACGCCATATTCCTTGGCGCCTTCTCCGGCTCGTTCTGCAGCAACCTGCGCTGCGAATGGAGTGCTTTTCCGAGAGCCTTTAAAACCGCAGGCACCAGCAGTACTCCAGGACAATGCATTGCCCTGCCGATCAGTAATGGTCACGATGGTGTTATTAAAAGACGCGTGGATATGAGCAACACCATCAGTGACGACCTTTTTGACCTTTTTACGGGCTTTACCTGTTGCCATGCTTAATATCCTGTTCGAGTCTTAGACTGATAATTTACTATTCGAAACCCTGCGTAATTACCGTCGAATTGGTTTACGCGGACCTTTACGGGTTCGAGCGTTGGTCTTGGTGCGTTGGCCCCGCAGTGGTAAACCACGACGATGACGAATACCACGGTAAGAACCTAGGTCCATTAGCCGCTTAATATTCATCGCAATGCTACGTCGAAGATCGCCTTCGATGGAGGACTGCCCGATGTACTGACGTAGTGCCTCGATCTGCGCTTCGGTCAGATCTTTAATCTTAGCGTCTTGAGGCACGTTAACCGCATCGCAAATTTTCTTTGACTGACTGCGACCGACCCCGTAGATGGCGGTCAACGCTATCACTGCGTGCTTATGATCCGGGACATTGATTCCGGCTATACGTGCCATTTAATTACTCCACACTAGTTTGGATAGGGCCCTGATGGCCACTGTTGCTGGCTTCAACTCAGGTTAACCCTGGCGCTGCTTATGTTTAGGATCTTTACAGATAACCCGCACAACACCATTACGTTTGATCACTTTACAATCACGGCACATTTTCTTTACCGACGCCCTGACTTTCATAACTAAACCCCAAAATTACACAAATATGGTCGCAGAATTAGCGAAATAATCCGCCAGCACCCTGCCCCTGGTTACCTGATTTTTTCATTAAGCTATCGTATTGCTGGCTCATCAAATGAGTCTGCACCTGGGTAATGAAATCCATAATCACCACCACCACAATCAACAACGAAGTACCGCCAAAGTAAAACGGCACAGTCAAATAGGCGACGAGAAACTCCGGCAACAAGCAGACCAGAGTAATATAAATCGCGCCGGCTACAGTTAACCGAGTAACAATTGCATCGATATGACGAGCAGTTTGCTCACCTGGACGAACCCCGGGCACGTAGGCACCCGAGCGTTTCAAATTATCGGCGGTATCTTTCGGATTAAACACCACTGCTGTATAGAAGAAACAGAAGAAAATAATACCGAGTGCATAACAAAACACGTACAACGGTTGTCCCGGT
>JAESTY010000174.1 GCA_016763355.1 Immundisolibacteraceae bacterium | reverse complement strand
TTGTGCCGGTTGACCTAATCTTTTTGCCTGGCTTGCTGATCTCAATATTTATGTAAAGACGATGGTGTTAGCATAGCTGCCGTTTGCTGTGAGTCGGTCGTCACCGTCATTCAGTTTCCCATTATTTAATTCAGAGTTGATCCCTGCAATTGCAGCCTGTCAGGATAGAGCGGGCCGAGCACTCGGTGTCTCGTGCCCAGATAAGTAAAAGCGCCCTTAATGTTCTTTACGGCTTAAAAAAAGCCGGCTATCAGGCCTGTCTGGTCGGTGGTGGTGTACGCGACCTACTGGTCGGCATTGAACCCAAAGATTTTGATATTGCCACCGATGCGTCACCGGAAGAGGTGCGAGCGGTGTTTCGCAATTCGCGCCTGATTGGCCGGCGTTTCCGCCTTGCTCATGTTCGTTTTGGCCGCGAAATCATTGAGGTCGCGACCTTTCGAGCAGCCCATGATAAAGCGCAGTCTGCGGGTCAGGCGGTGGTTGAAGACGACAGAATTTTGCGCGACAACGTTTACGGTGATCGAGATGAGGATGCACAGCGCCGTGACTTTACCGTTAACGCGCTTTATTACGATATATCTGATTTTTCGATTATCGATTATTTTGGTGGCTTTGAAGATGTAGAGAAAAAGCAGATTCGGATGATCGGTGAGTCTTATCAGCGTTACCGAGAGGACCCGGTACGGCTGCTAAGGGCAGTGCGACTTGCGGCGAAACTGCGTTTTAGCATCGAGGCTGAAACCGCCGCACCGATCGCAGAACTCGGCCCGCTGCTAGATGACGTGCCTCGATCCCGTCTGTTTGATGAGCTGCTGAAAATATTTCAAAGTGGCCATGCGGTGAGAAGTTACGAGTTGTTGCAGGAACACGACTTGTTGCACCACCTGCTGCTTTGGCCTGAGCAGGTTGAACCGGTTGACCAGAACCTGGTTGATCTGGCGCTTGCTGATAGTGACGAGCGATTAACAAACGGCAAATCTATCGCGCCATTTTTTACTTTTGCTGCGCTGCTTTGGCCTATTCGGCAGCAAATTTTTGCTCAGGAACGGCCGAATAATGAAGATACGTATGCGTTGCATAACCTTGCTAGTCATCGGGCGGTGTCAGATCAGCAACATCTGTTGCCAATACCAAAACGGATCATTCAGCCGTTATTAGAAACCTGGAACCTGCAGGACCGGTTTGAACGTCGGATTGGCAAGAAACCCTTTAAATTGCTGCATCACCCCCGGTTTCGTGCCGCTTATGATTTTCTATTACTGCGTGCTCGTGCAGCGTCTGCGGCCGGTATAGAGCCGGAACTAGCCGAGTTGGCGCAGTGGTGGACTGATTTTCAGCACACCGACAATGACACCCGTGATGCGATGACGCGACCGCGTAGTAAACCAAAGCGCCGCCGTAGTCCAAAAAAGCAATCGGAATCATAAACAGGTATCCATCGGCGATGGCCAACCGATCCTCCGTTATTGACTGCTATGTTGGGCTGGGTAGTAATTTGGACCAACCGGTTCAGCAGATTGAACAAGCCTTAACAGAGCTTAACCATTTGCCCAACACCGATTGTGTGGCTGTCTCATCGCTATATCATAGTCAACCGATGGGCCCGGCTGATCAGCCGGACTACGTGAATGCGGTAGCCAGGCTGAACACAACATATTCAGCGTTGGAGTTGCTGCAGCAGTTATTAAAGTTGGAAAACTCGCACGGGCGGCAGCGCCAACCCCAGCAGCAGAACGGCCCGCGCACGCTTGATCTTGATCTGTTGATTTATGGCGACCAGTGCATCGATGAACCCGGATTAACCGTGCCCCACCCAGGGCTTCATCGGCGTGATTTCGTGCTGCTACCTATGCTGGAAATCAGTCCTGATGTTGATGTTCCCGGGCTAGGAAAGTTGTCTGTGTGGCGTGAAAAAAGTGTAAATCACGGAGCTCAACGAGGTGATGCGCCCAGGTGGCAGTGATAGCGAAGTCCGTTAATTTTGACGATAAAGATAACCAAAAAGGGCGGTTAGTAGACTTTATTCAACGAATTTTTTGCAAAATATCTGGTGCTGCAGCTAGTTAATATCAGGCTGTTAGCCAAGCTGCCAAAGGGCCAATAGCCAATCCGTTAGAATCTGGTCAATAATTCACTACCAGATGCAACCGTTCTTATTTACAATGTGCGACCTTTTCAGGATGGCGATTGCAGATAACAATAATAAAAACAGGGAGATAACCCCGGTCGGCAACGGGGCGGAGTCAAAGGACTGATCGCTACAGCCACCACGAGTAACACCGTATGACCAAAATGACAGTGCCAAAGCTGCAAGCGATGAAGCAGCAGGGTGAGCGCATTGCCATGCTTACCGCCTATGACTATTTGTTCGCCGAAACCCTGGACCGGGCCGGCGTCGATACTATTTTGGTGGGTGATAGTTTAGGCATGGTGATTCAGGGCAATGATTCTACCCTGCCAGTAACCCTGGAAGAGATGGCATATCACTGCCTGGCGGTCAGCCGGGGTGCATCCAGTGCGCTGATCATTGCCGACCTACCCTTTTTAAGTTATCAACAGAGTCCCGAGCAGGCGTTGATGAGCGCTGGCCAGTTAATGAAAACCGGGCACGCCGAAGTCGTTAAGCTAGAGGGCGGCACTGAAATGGCCCCTACGGTAGAGTTTCTGGTGTCACGTGGCATTCCGGTGTGTGGCCACCTTGGATTGACACCGCAATCGGTGCATCAGATGGGTGGCTACCGAGTGCAGGGTCGTGATCAACAGCGCGCCGAACAGATAAAAAATGATGCGCTTGCGCTGCAGCAAGCAGGTGCATGTGCGGTAGTGCTGGAGTGTATTCCACAACCTCTGGCGACCGAAATCACTAAGCTAGTTGAAATTCCAACTATCGGTATTGGTGCCGGTTCGGCCTGTGACGGTCAGGTGCTGGTGTTGCAGGATATGCTTGGTCTGAACGAAGGCCGCGCCCCCCGGTTTGTCCGCGATTTTCTGGCCGATTCTGGCTCTATATCTAAGGCCGTAGCTGCTTATGTAGCAGCAGTCAAAGATGGTAGTTTTCCGAATCTGGAAGAGAGCTATAGCTAAATGCAGCAGGTTTTTACCAATCTAGAATTGCAAACTGCATTAGCTGACCGGGCTAGCAGCAGTTTGGCTCTGGTGCCCACCATGGGCAATATTCACCGTGGCCACCTTGAACTGGTTAAGTCAGCTAGCCAGCAGGCCGATCGGACCGCGGTATCAATTTTTGTAAATCCTACCCAGTTTAATCAGGCTGATGATTATCAGCATTACCCACGAACCTTGGATGCTGACCTTGAACAGTTAGCAGCGGCTGGTGTAGATCTGGTTTTTACCCCCGATGTAGAACAGCTTTACCCACACGCGACATTGCGGGCTCAGGTTGAAGCCACGGTTGCGGCGACCGGTCTAGAGGGTGCTCATCGGCCCGGCCATTTTCGCGGCGTAGCGACCATCGTTTGTAAGCTTTTTAATCTGTTTCAGCCGACCATTGCGTTGTTTGGGAAAAAAGATTATCAGCAACTGGCGGTGATCCGGGCGATGGTTGAGGAGCTTTTTTTACCGGTAGTTTTGGGTGCTGAAGAGACGGTTCGCGAAGCCGATATGGTAGCGATGAGCTCTCGTAATAGCCGCTTAACTGCAGGCCAGCGCCAAATTGCGCCGCTGATGTATGCCACTTTACAATCGCTCGCAGATCAGATTCCTGCGGCTAGCGATTACAGCTCTTTAGAACAATCGGCAACCGCTACGCTCAACGACGCAGGCTTTAAAGTCGATTATGTGGCCATTCGCGATCGCTATCTGCAACTACCGAATCAACAGACACGCGAGCTAGTTATTCTGGCTGCGGCAGAGCTTGGTAATGTTCGGCTTATTGATAACCTGGAAATAGAGCATTGACGGTAAGTAACCAAATTGGCCCAATGTTAATATCGATATATCGTTCAACCGATCAGAAATTGAACAGATCTACAGTTGAATCAAAAGTAGTAACGGAGTAGTTTAGTCCCATGTTTACGACCATGTTAAAGACCAAAATTCACCGCGCGACTGTCACTCAGGTGGAGTTAGATTACGAAGGCTCCTGCGCAATTGATGATGACTTGCTCGAAGCTTCTGGTATTCGCGAGTATGAACAGATTCAAATCTATAACATCACCAGCGGCGAGCGTTTTACTACCTATGCGATCCGTGCTGCTCGTGGTTCGAAAACGATTTCGATTAATGGCGCTGCGGCTCACCGGGCCGATGTCGGTGACAAAATAATTATTGCTGCGTACGCAGGTCTTGATGCGGCAGAACTGGCGACTTTTAAACCCAAGCTGGTTTATGTTGATGATAACAACAACATCTCCCACACCAACCAGGATATACCTGTTCAGGTAGCTTGAGAGCCCCGGAATGTGGCAAGCCGTCGGCGTAGTGCCGGCCAGTTAAAAGCTGGGCCAGGGTCAGTCTTTCGATCTGGCGATATGTCACTATGGCCAGTCACGCGTTGCGTAGTAATGTTCGGGTAGGTTGTTATCAGTAGCGCCAACACCTCAACCAGTCGGTCATACTGGACCGGGGTATAAGCAACTTCATCGGTACCTTCCAGTTCAATTCCCAGGGCAAAATCGTTACAGTTTTTTCGGCCTTGCCAGGTTGATTGACCGGCGTGCCAGGCACGTTCGATAAAAGGCACGTATTGGGTTAACTGACCCCGACGATTTATCAGTAGATGGGCAGAAACCCTGAGCCCGCTAAGCGAAGCAAAATTACTCTGTGCTGAGCAATCTAGCTGATTCAGGAATAACTCTGATATCGCCTCTCCTCCAAACTTCCCCGCTGGCAGACTAATACCGTGTATCACTGCCAGGTCAATGGTCGCAGATTGGGGCCTGAGATCCCTGTTCGGGCTCAGCTGGAGTCTGGCCTGGTCGAGTAAGCCTTCGCTATCGATCAATAATGCTGGGCTGTTATTCAAGTGAGCTTCTCGGTGTCGTTTATTCATAGCGCGCACTGCACTAAACTAGTGATGAACTGAGTCGATCTGATATTGTATTTGTGTTTTTGAAAAATGGTTTTTATACCGCTGCATAACCCAGGCGTGATCTGGATCGTTATCCAGCTAATCCTATTCATAATACTGGCGTCACGTCAGTTTTATCCTGGTTTTAGTTAATCTTGAATTTATCATCTCTTTTTGTCGTTTCAGGCCCTTCCGGTGTCGGTAAAACCAGTCTGGTGAAGGCGTTGACCGATAGTAATCCGTCGCTGGTTTGTCCGGTTTCCTACACCACTCGTCCGCCACGCCCGGGAGAGCTGCAGGGGGTTAATTATCATTTTGTTGATGCGGATGTATTTCAACAGATGGTCGATAATAATGAGTTTCTGGAACATGCTCAGGTGTTTGGTAACCGCTATGGTACTGCTCGACAGACGGTTCAGCAGCAGCTTGAGTTAGGCAAAACCCTGCTACTGGAAATTGACTGGCAAGGAGCGGCGCAGGCCCGCAAGTTGTTCCCGGATGCGACCACCGTAATGATCTTGCCGCCATCGATAAAGGGTCTGCGGCAGCGGCTGCAAAATCGTCAGCAAGATGATGTGGAAACCATTGAGCAGCGCATGCTTGAAGCCACCCAGGAGTTAAGCCATTACGGTGATTTTGATTACCTGATTATCAACGAAATTTTTGAGACGGCTCTTATTGAGCTTGAATCAGTCCTTAAGGTAAGCCAATTACGTAGTTGCGCGCTGACTGATGAAGTAAAACGGCTGCTGCCTGAGCTGGATGGACTGTAAGTTGTTGCTGGATTAAATCCGGTTGGGGATTTACTGAGTGCACTGGTGAATTTCCCGGTCTCAATTCAGGTATACTGGGCGGTTCGCGACCTAAGTTGCGCCTGATTTTTTACGACTTAACTTCCACAAAGAGATCATTGCATGGCCCGTATAACCGTTGAAGATTGCCTCGACAAAGTAGATAACCGCTTTGACCTGGTGCTTGTGGCCAGTAAACGAGCACGCCAGATTGCTTCCGGCAAAGAGCCGCTGGTGCCTGTTGAAAACGACAAAGCAACCGTTATCGCGTTGCGAGAAATTGCCGCTGGACTGGTCACGCCGGATATTCTGAAAGAAGTAGAAGTTGATCCGATGGATGCTTTTGAAACTACCGAAGAAACTACTGAAGGTGCAGAGGCCGGTGGTGAAGCAGTGGCGACCACGGAAGCTAAGATTACGGCTGTTTCAGCAACTGCCGAACCTGAAAAGGCGGTTAGCAAAGCAGATAGTGCAGCACCTTCTGCGGGTGAATAACTCAATCTGAGATTGCGATGGTTTCAGCGCTGGAGTCACTCACCCCATTAGTTGAAATCTATTTACCGCCTGCCGAATGCCTGGCAATTGTTCGGGCGACTGAGTTTAGCGCGGAGGCCCATCAGGGCCAGTTTCGAAAAACCGGCGAACCCTACATAACCCACCCTATTTCGGTGGCTAAACTACTTACCGAAATGCGTATGGACGGGCCTAGCATTCAGGCCGCTTTGCTCCATGACGTGGTTGAAGATACCGACGTTAGTCGGGAGCAGATCGAAGAGTTATTTGGTGAGGAAGTAGCCTCGCTGGTTGACGGGGTAACCAAAATCACCCAGGTCGATTTCGCCACCAAAGCTCAGGCTCAGGCCGCTTACTTTCGAAAAATGTTGTTGGCAATGACCGATGACCTGCGGGTTATTCTGATTAAACTCGCCGACCGATTGCATAACATGCGCACCATTGAGCATATGCCGGCTAAAAAGCGGCGCCAGATTTCTCGAGAAACCCTGGGAATTTATGCACCGATCGCCAACCGGCTTGGTATGCATAAGTTTCGTCTCGAGCTTGAAGATCTGGGGTTTGCTGCGCTTTATCCAATGCGCTACCGAGTGCTTAATGAAGCAGTCCGTAAAACCCGTGGTAACCGCTCTGATCTGATGCACAAGATAGAGCAGACAGTGATTGAAAGGCTTGACCACGAAAACATCAATTACCGTATTCAGGGCCGCGAAAAACATCTCTATAGTCTTTATTTAAAAATGAAGCAGAATCGGGTTGGTTTTGATGAGGTGTTTGACCTGTTTGCGATGCGCCTGATCGTTGATCAGGTCGATACCTGCTATCGCACCCTGGGCGTGGTGCACAACACTTTTAAGCCAATCCAGCAGAAATTTAAAGATTACATCGCGATCCCCAAATCAAACGGCTATCAATCCCTTCATACCAGTCTGATCAGTCCTTATGGCGTTCCGGTTGAAGTGCAGATTCGAACCGAAGAGATGGACCTGGTCGCCAATGACGGCATCGCCTCTCACTGGCTTTATAAAACTGAACATGACAGCCGCAGCAATCGGGCGCACCAGCGTGCCCGTGAATGGTTGTCAGGCCTGCTCGACCTGCAGCAACAGACTGGCGACGCAGAAGATTTCATCGAGCACGTCAAAATAGATCTTTTTCCGGATGAGGTCTATGTGTTCACTCCTCAGGGCGAAATTATGGAACTGCCCGCCGGCGCCACCGCCATTGATTTTGCCTACGCCGTGCATTCAGATATTGGTAATCACTGCGTCGCGGTGAGCATTAATG
>JAESTY010000173.1 GCA_016763355.1 Immundisolibacteraceae bacterium | reverse complement strand
CCTGCGCCTTCATGACCAAGTACAGTTGGGAATGGGTTAGGGATGGTGCCGTTGATCAGGGATAAATCTGAATGACACACTCCGGTGGCCATCATTTTTACTTTGACCTCGCCAGCCTTGGGCGGGTCGATGGTGACCTCTACGACAGAAAAACTGTTCAGCTCGTGGGCGACTACTGCTTTCATGGGTCTACTCCCTGGGGAATGAATGTGGTTTGAATTTGTTTGATCGAAACCGGATTGGTGACATCACTCTATGGCGATGCTGGGTCACTGCCTGTTCGGTTAGGGCGACCAATCTACTACCCCACTGCCGGGGTGGCGAATTTTTTAAGGGTTGAAGCTAGTATTTCTGTTTAGTTACTCGGTAAGTTTGTTGGGGTTCGCGCGCTTACCCCAACCTACAAATGTAAACATTTCCTCTCAATCTACGGCCACCTCTGTTTTCGATTTACCTCCCCTCATATCGCGCCCAAAAAGTTAGTCATTTTTCGGATAAGTGCAGCGCGCTGTTTGAGCGCAGCGAGTTCGTGCAAACCCGAAAAATGGCCAACTTTTTGGGAAGAGAGCGATATTGGGGCGCCCTTTTCTTTGGTTCCGTTTTTAGTCGAATATGCGGGCGTCTTTTGGGCGGATCCCATGAGACTTATGCCTTTGGTGCCTTTGGGCGAGCAAAAGAAATGAACACCCCATGCGCCAATAAAAACACATCAAAACGCCCATAAATCCATTGCGGAAACACTATTAACAACGGTTTTGACTTGAAACCAAAACTCCAGATCACACATAACCTACTACCACCAAAACAATCCAACCCACCTATTAACATACCGACATCCTCCATTTAGCGGTAACCTTCCGCCCCACATCAATAAAGCCTCCTGGGAGAGCAAAATGAATCAGCAAAGCCAATCCATGCAAGGTAAGCAGTGTGTCATCACCGGTGGAAATTCCGGCATTGGTAAATCCACCGCATTGGCACTGGCTGGCATGGGTGCTGCAATCACCCTGGTATGCCGAGACGAGGCCAAGGGCGAGGCCGCGGTTGCTGATATTCAGCAGCAAACTGGTAACCAGAATATCGATTTGGTGAATGCGGACCTGGCATCGCTGGAGTCGGTGCGGGAACTGGCCGCTACCCTGAACGAAAAACTCGACCAGATTGATGTACTGATCAATAACGCTGGGGTGATGTGCGAAAAACGTGAAACCAGCGTTGACGGCTATGAGCTGCAGTGGGCGGTGAATCACCTGGCGCCATTGCTGCTAACCCGGTTAATCGAAGCGGCCCTGACCAAAGGTAAGGCCCGGGTGGTGAACGTTTCATCACGCATGCACAGCATGGGCGCGATTCAGTTCGATGACCTGCAATGGCAGCAGAAATATGGCATGTACAAGTCCTACGGCCAGTCAAAACTGGCGATTATTATGACTAGTAACAAGTTGGCTAAAGCCTGGGAAGCTAAAGGCATCACCATCAACTGCCTGCATCCGGGGGTGATCTCCACCAATCTTGGCGGCATGCCCAAATTTATGAAACTGTTCCTGAGCGGCCCGGAAAAAGGCGCCCGCACCAGCGTTTACCTGGCCAGTTCTGCTGAGGTTGAAGGCACCAGCGGTGAATATTTTATGGGCGGCAAACAGGCCAAAGCCTCGGCTGCGTCTAAGGATCAGGCTGTCACTGACAAACTCTGGAATATCTCCTGCGAGATGATTGGTCTACCGGAGTCGCTGGGTGATGCAGAGAGTGCGGCTGCTTAATCAAGCTCGGCGTTGACGCGCTTACACTTAGCGTTTACCTGGGAGCACTCGGATACGCTCGAGGTAAGAGCCAAATAAGAACGAAATATGAGCGAAATAAATTCGAGATAGGCGCGGTGAACTTTTTGCCATTGCTAGCGCCTTAAATAATTATGATTGCGTGTCATAGATCTCCTAATTAAGGGGTCACCTATGGCAAATCAACGCAACGTTAACCGTTTTCCTGGAGGATTTATGGGCCGTTATCCTGACAGCCGTCTGCTACTTCTTTTTAGTTCAATTTATTCACCGAGCCGATTAGTGAAACGGTTATCCAATGTAACGGTTGTAGCCGGCCTGATAGGGCTAGTGGGTTTATTTGGCCTGGTGAGCTCAGCAAGCTTACGGGCCGCAACTAGTTCCGCTGAACCAGCCACCGTAGACTGGCAGCTCTGGGACAAGCACACGTTTGCCAAAGCCAAAACCGAAAATAAGTTGATTTTTGTCAACGTCGGTACCGAGTGGTGTACCGCCTGCAAATGGATGCAACAGATAACCCTGACCGATCCGGCGGTGATCGACCGACTTAAAAAAGATTTCATCTCGATCGCGATCGATGCCGAAGCCCAGCCAGATATCGGCGAGCGCTATGCGGCCTGGGGCTGGCCAGCGCTGATTTTTCTTAATCCTGACGGTGGTCAGGTTAAGGCTATTCGTGGCAATAAGGTGCCGAAAAATTTCATTCCTGTGCTTGATCAACTCAGCGCCGCCCATCACCTGCATAAACTCAGCGCCGAAGACAGTTTCCCCCAGTCAACTAGCAACGCAACTGACGAACTGGTGGCGCTGCGTGACGCTGCCGCGACCCGGCTCGACAAGGAATATGACAGCAAAAACAGCGGTTGGGGCGGTAAAGCAAAAAGCTCTCTACCGGCTGCGGTGCAATACGCACTCTGGCGTAGCCACATTACTGGCGACTCGCTCTGGCTAGATCGGGCGTTGCAAACCCTGACCCGCAGTAATGATTTAATCGATCCAGTTTGGGGCGGGATGGCAGCCGCGACCCTCAGCGGTGATAACCCGGATAGCTGGAAGGCCGGTGTTATTCCGGAGAAAAAAACCGTTGTACAGGCAGGAGCGCTACTCAATTATGCCGAAGCCTATCAACGCACCGGCGATAAACAGTGGTTACTCCAGGCAACCGGCATCGTTAATTATCTCAATGAGTTTGTACGTTCACCTCAGGGCGCCTATTACGCTAGCCAGGACGGCTCGGTTAATAGCGCCGCCGACGGCATTTCGCCCAGCGCCACCGAAACCCGCGAGGGCTACTACGCACTTAACGACCAGCAGCGCCGTAAAATTGGCTTGCCCCATGTTGATAAAACCATCTATGGCGATATCAACGGCCGGTTGATTAGCGCACTGGTTCAACTGTTTGAGGCCAGCGGCGATGTGCTCTACCTGCAACAGGCAGAACAGATCGGCGATTACCTGGCAACCCAACATCTGTTACCGGATGGGTGGTTTGCCCAGTCAACCCAGGACCCAGCCCCAAGACATGGCCAGCGTAATCTTGGCCGGCTCAGGGATTTACCTAATCAGCAAAAAATGTTCCTACGCACCCAGGCCCATATTGGCCAGGGCATGCTGGCGCTGTTCAAGGCCAATGGCAATCCAAACTGGTTACGCCGCGCCGACAAACTGGCCGAATCAACCATCTCCTATTTAATGAACCTGGAACAGGGTGGTTTCTACTCAACGCCGCTAACCAAGATCCAGCTAGGCGAGCAGAGTTTTAACTACCGACCATTTGTCGACAATGCGGTGATGGCCAATTTTCTGGTTGACCTGGCCGGATACGTGAATAAGCCGGTCTACGTTGAAATTAGCGAAAAGGCGCTCAGAAGTATTAGCGCCCCTGAGGTAATTGCCTACGAAGGTCGCTACCTTGGTGAATACCTGCTCGCCATCGACAAGTTAATTCAGGGCAATGTGATAATCAGCGTGGTCACCACACAGCTCAATCAGGCCACCCATGATCTGCACCAGAGCGCCATGGCCAGTTACGAGCCGGCGAAAATACTGAGGATTGAAAAGCCGGGTAAATATCCGGCCACCGACAATCCGGCGCTTTACGCCTGCACCGATCAAATCTGCACCCAGCCGATTTATGATCCAAAACTGGTGGCCGGTGAAATCAGCAAATTTCGTGAAAAATTGCGGACGCTTTAGATTGGCATAAATGGCAGTTACGGTTGTCTTACTCCCGTTATATCGCGCCCACAAGGACTGCTGTTTTTGCGGATAAGTGCAGCGCGCTGTTTGAGCGTAGCGAGTTCGTGCAAACCCGAAAAACAGTGATCCTTGTGGGATTAAAGCGATATTCGGGCGTCCATTTTCTTTGGTTCCGTTTTTAGTCGAATATGCGGGCGTCGTTTGGCTGCATCCCATGAGACTTATGCCTGGGCGCTAGCCTAATATGCGGGCGTTTTTAGGCCGCATTTCATGAGTCTTATGCCTTTGGTGCTTTTGGGCGAGCAAAAGAAATGAACGTCCCATCCTCGCAAACCACACCTTTTCTGTGCCCTTGCATTTAGTTGCGAGAATAGAAACTTCACGACTATTTCGATCATAACAACCGCGAAAAATTTTAATTGCAATTCCCCTCACCAATAAGCT
>JAESTY010000172.1 GCA_016763355.1 Immundisolibacteraceae bacterium | reverse complement strand
CGGATGCCGGAGATGAGTTGCTGTTGGGTGAGAGAGTGCCTGAGTTGGGCTTCAAATGAGGCCGGGGTAAATCCCTGACTGGTAAGTGCCTGGCGATAGCGATTGAGGTCGAATACTCCGTCGATCTGGAATGCCTCGTAGGTTCCCAGCATGTCAGTCAGGGCCTGCTGATTGAGGGTAAAACCGTTGGCCCGGGTAGCCTGATTTAACAGCAGTTCGGAGATGAGCTGCTCTTCGACTAGTGGTCTGAGCAGTTGGTCTTCAAACATTTTGGGGTCATATGAGTCCCCGAGTGCCTGCCGATATTCAGCTCTGCGTTGTTGTAGCGTCTGGTCGATCTGCAGCTGGCTGAGGCTATCGCCATTTACCTTTAACACTGCGGTCTGACGTTGGCCTCCAACGTAGGAGTTGACGCCCCAGAGCGCGAAGGTGGCGATCAGGAGCAGTACGATGCTCCAGAGGACCCATGATTTGGCGCGTTCTCTGATTAGATACAGCATGCAGTAGCGACCCGAATTTGTGGCATTAAAAAGGGGAATGGGCCGGTCGGCTCATTCCCCTTCTCTAATAACGACTTGGTGAGTACACCGAAGTTGTTCCTATGGCGGAGCGGACGGGACTCGAACCCGCGACCACCGGCGTGACAGGCCGGTATTCTAACCAACTGAACTACCGCTCCGAAGTTTTTCCTGCTGGTGGGTGCTGAGAGGCTCGAACTCCCGACATTCGCCGTGTAAAGGCGACGCTCTACCAGCTGAGCTAAGCACCCGAAAGGCGCGCTAGTTTACGGCGTCTTTAAGGGCTTTACCAGCTTTAAATTTAGGAGTTTTTGATGCTTTAATCTGGATTGTTGCACCGGTTTGTGGATTGCGTCCGGTGCGAGCACTGCGCTCGCCAACGGAGAAGGTACCAAAGCCTACGAGCGCAACTGAGTCACCATTACCCAGTGCGGATGAGATGCCACCGATAGCTGAGTCAAGTGCCCGTGCTGCGGCTGCTTTAGGTAGGTCAGCTTCCGCTGCAATATGGTCGATAAGTTCTGATTTGTTCACTAAAAATACTCCCCTGAAAGTTAAAAAAACAAGTATTAGTGTTGGTACTTATAGTTTAAAGGCTTAAATTAAAACAAACTGGCTCGCACTAAGATCATACCAGTCAACGATCATCCAACATTGCATAAGCTAACACTGAACTGGTCGAGAATAGTGCTTAATGTGCTCGTAGTGATTTGTCATCGCCCGAAGCATTCTCTGGGCTCTTTTCATTCAAGTCAATCGGTTCGGGCAACCTTCTTAGCGCAAGGGCTAAAACCTCATCAACCCAGCGCACTGGGACAATCTCCAGTTTGCGTTTTATGTTGTCTGGAATCTCAGTTAGGTCTTTATTGTTCTGCTCGGGAATGATCACTAATTTTATGCCGCCGCGCAAGGCCGCAAGCAGTTTTTCTTTTAGTCCACCAATCGGCAGAACCTCACCACGAAGGGTGATTTCTCCGGTCATAGCGACCTCAGCTTTGACCTCAATTTTGGTTAGCGCCGAGATCAGCGCAGTACACATTCCGATGCCGGCACTCGGCCCGTCTTTGGGAATAGCACCCTCTGGGACATGGACATGGAAGTCATGGTTTTGGTAGAAACCGACGGCAATTCCAAGTGACTCAGCACGGCTGCGAACCACTGTCAGTGCGGCTTTTATCGATTCCTGCATGACATCACCGAGCTTTCCGGTGAGGACTAAATTACCCTTTCCTGGCAGTACCGTTGCCTCAATACTTAGCAGTTCTCCGCCGACTTCGGTCCAGGCCAAACCGGTGACATTGCCGATACGATCCTGTTCTTCAGCACGGCCAAAGCGGAACTTCTGGATGCCTAAAAATTTCTCTAAATTGCGGCTGGTGACTGATATTTTTTTCTGTTCTTTATTTACGGCCAGCTCTTTTACAACTTTGCGGCAGATCTTATTGAGCTCTCTTTCCAGGCTTCTAACACCTGCTTCGCGGGTGTAGGTGCGAATAATTTCCTTAATTGCAGAGTCGCCAATATTAATTTCATGGTCTTTGAGGCCGTGATCTTTGATGACTTTTGCCAGTAAATACTCTTTGGCGATGTTCATTTTCTCGTCTTCGGTGTAGCCCGAGAGCCGAATTACCTCCATCCGATCAAGTAAGGCAGGTGGAATATTCAGCGTATTGGCCGTGGCGATGAACATTACATTGGATAAATCGTAATCAACCTCTAGATAGTGGTCGCCAAACGTATGATTTTGCTCTGGATCGAGGACCTCAAGCAGGGCTGAAGCTGGGTCACCACGAAAATCCTGGGCCATTTTGTCGATTTCATCAAGCATAAATAGCGGGTTTCGTTGGCCCACTTTGGCAAGGTTCTGGATAATCTTGCCCGGCATAGAGCCGATATAGGTTCGCCGATGGCCGCGGATTTCCGCTTCATCGCGAACCCCGCCGAGCGACATCCGTATAAATTTTCGCTGCGAGGCTTTGGCAATTGACTTACCGAGGGATGTTTTGCCAACACCAGGAGGACCGACCAGGCAGAGAATCGGACCCTTCAATTTTTTTACCCGCTGTTGTACCGCTAGGTACTCGACAATACGTTCTTTGACCTTATCGAGGCCATAATGGTCAGCATCTAGAATTGCCTGGGCTTCGACCAGGTCACGGCGGGTTCGAGACTGTTTTTTCCATGGCAACGACACCATCCAGTCTATGTAGTTACGAACCACAGTGGCTTCGGCGGCCATTGGCGCCATCATTTTAAGCTTGTTGAACTCAGCCCTGGTTTTTTCTAATGCTTCCTTTGACATGCCGGCTGATTCAATTTTTTCAGAGAGTTCTTCGAGCTCGTTTGGCGCCTCGTCTAAATCACCGAGCTCCTTCTGAATCGCCTTCATCTGCTCATTCAGGTAATACTCGCGCTGTCCCTTTTCCATCTGCTTCTTAACTTGGGAGCGCATCCGTTTTTCTACTTTCAGCAGATCGATTTCGATCTCCATACTGCCCATCAGTGCTTCTAACCGGAGGGTGATGTCGGTTATTTCGAGCAGGTCCTGCTTTTGCTGCAAGCGCAATGACAGGTGAGAGGCGATGGTATCGGCGAGCCGACCGGGAGTGTCGATAGTGTGTAGCGCGCTAATAATCTCAGGCGGAACTTTTTCGCTACCACGAACATAGCGCTCGAACTGATTAACCAGGGAACGCATTAAAGCTTCCTGCTCATCGCTTGAGGGTTCTTTTTCGTCACAGGGTTCCACCACAGCTGACGTGTAATCGTCGTGTTCTATCTGGTCTTTGAGAATCACCCGAGAAAGACCTTCTACCAGTACTTTTACGGTTCCATCGGGAAGCTTAAGTAACTGCAGAATATTGGCGACAGTACCCGTGGTATGGAGATCGTCTACTTCAGGGTCATCCAAGCTCGGGTCTTTTTGAGCAACCAGGAATACCTGCTTGTCAGCGTCATTCGCCTGCTGTAGTGCAGCGATTGATTTTTCTCGACCGACAAAAAGCGGTATCACCATGTGTGGGAATACCACCACATCGCGTAGGGGCAGCATAGGAATAGTAGTTTGTTTTGAAGAAGGAGTTTGATCCTGGCTCACTGGAAGACCTCAGTAGTCGGTGTACGTATACGGATGACGCTGATTGACTATTTTGTGCTTATTTAAAGCGGCACATCAGCTATTTAGTATAGGTGGGGTTTAACTAGTGAAATTCAACCTGCAAAGAGGTTGCTTTGGGATAGCTGATCAATCCTCCCCAGTGTTTTAGTTGGTCGGTGTCGCCCTCTCGGTTTTGAAGGGCTGCGACTAAAGCGGAAGCTTCTGAGGGGATTAATTGAAGAAACCAGGAGGCAATCATTTTGTTGGCTACCTCCTGGAGGTCTTGTCAGCCTGAAGTCAGTGACCTCAGTTCGCTTTTTAGTCTGCAGCGACTTCCTGAGCCGGTTCTGCATATATCATCAGCGGCTTGTACTCCTTGTCGAGTATGTTTTCGTCAAACACTACTTTTTCAAGGTTCTCGATATCAGGCAGATCGAACATGGTGTCCAGTAGACTGGTTTCGAGAATAGATCGTAAACCACGGGCACCGGTTTTGCGTTCAAGTGCCTTGGTAGCGACTGCATCAAGGGCTTTCTGGCGGAACTCCAGCTCGACCTTTTCCATATCAAATAATTTGGCATATTGTTTGGTGAGCGCGTTTTTTGGCTCGGTCAATATGCGAATTAGTGAATCAAGTTCGAGCTCATGCAACGTGGCGATAACCGGTAAACGACCGGCGAATTCCGGAATTAGGCCGAAACGAATAAGATCGTGAGGTTCTGTTTCGGCTAGGGTTTCGCCAAGATCGGTTTTCTCATCTGCGCTTTTAATTTCCGCACCAAAGCCGATGCCGCCTTGCTCCAGTCG
>JAESTY010000171.1 GCA_016763355.1 Immundisolibacteraceae bacterium | reverse complement strand
CGATGGAAGCCAGCGTAACAACCAGCAGCAACAAGCCAACCATCAGTGAGATGGGAAAGCCGACAACAAGAATATTCAGTTGGGGTGCAGCGCGGGTAATTACCCCAAAGCTGACGTTAACCATCAGCAACACAATCACCGCAGGCAGGGCCATTTGCAGGCCACCACTAAAAATCAGTGCGGTCCATTCGATGAAGGTGCGCCACACCGATTGCGGTGGTAACCCTGCGGCCAGTGGCCAGCTGATAAAGCTATCGATGAGAATCTCGATAATCACCAGGTGGCCATTAATGGCCATAAATAGCAGTATTAGGAAAATACTATAAAACCGGCTCACGATCGGTACCTGGACACCGTTTTGTGGGTCCTGCAATGCGGCAAAACCGAGCCCCATCTGTTGAGCAACCATCTGGCCCCCAACATGGACCAGACCAAACACCACCCTCAATGCCATCGCCATGGCAAAGCCAATCACCAGCTGCTGTACTAATAAAATTGCCGAACCGAAATTCCAGCCTATGCCGGTGGGAACCTCAATCATTGGCAACACCACTATCGCCAGGAACAGGCTCAGGATAATCTTAAGCTGCGGTGGCACGGTGTTGGAGTCGATCATGGGAGCAGCAACCACAAAGGCACTAATTCTTGCGAACGGCAGCATCAGATTGACCGCCTGAGCCATGATGACGTCATAGGCGATAACCGGAACCATCAGACCAATTCCTTACAAGCGCTATCAATATCACCGGCTGCCAGCGAAAAATAAGTCACCCGATCATCCCCGGTATGCTCTCGAACAATCGCCGGGTGTAGTTGACGATTAGCCCCAACATCCAGGGACCGCCGATCACCATAACCATCAGCAGGACGATTAGTTTGGGGATAAAGCTGAGGGTGACTTCGTTGATCTGAGTGGCGGCCTGAAACATACCAATAAGCAAACCGGCAAGCATCGCGCTGATCAACATGGGCATGGAAATCATCACCAGAACTTCCATGCCACCGAGTACCAGATGAACGACTTCAATGTCAGTCATTGGTTTGCCTCGAAGACCATGACGGCGTCAGATCGCAAAGCTGGCCACCAGGGTGCCCATTACCAGTACCCAGCCATCAGCCAACACAAACAACATTAATTTAAACGGCGCAGAAATAATCACCGGTGACAGCATCATCATGCCCATCGACATCAATACGCTTGCCACCACCAAATCGATAATTAAAAACGGGATAAACATCACAAAACCGATCTGAAAAGCGGTTTTTAACTCGCTGGTGACAAAAGCAGGAATGAGTACTCGCAGCGGGATATGGTCCAGGTCAATTGACTCACCAGCCATATCCGCAAACAGAGCCAGATCGTTTTCGCGGGTTTGAGCAAGCATGAATTCACTGAGCGGGATCTGACCTAACTTAAGGGCGTCGCCCGCACTGATCTGTTCAGACATATATGGTTCGACCGCTTCGGCATAAATCTGGTCGATTACCGGGCCCATCACAAACAGGGTTAAAAACAGGCTAATACCAATCAACACTTGATTTGAAGGTGTCTGCGCGGTCCCCAATGCCTGACGTAGCAGCGCCAGCACGATAACAAACCGAGTAAACGAGGTGGTTAACATTAATAGCGCTGGCAACAGGGTCAGCGCGGTCATCACCAATAAAATTTGTAGGCTTAGGGTGTAGGTCTGACCACCGGCTGGGTCTGTCGAAACCGAAATAAGCGGCATCAGGGTTGGGTCGCTCATCGCTGGGCCTGCAACCATCAATAGCACTAATAATCCAATCGGTCTGAAACAGCGATCAATAGCCATCAGCTGCGCAACCGCGATAGCAGCTGAGAGAACCCGGTACCCACTCTGGCTATTTGATCAGCGTTGTCGAGGTTTGCATCGGTCTGATCAGCACCGATCAAGCTGGAACTGGTTCCAGCATCAATGGACTTAGGGTCAACCAACATCAGCGGTGCCACCCTGCCCGGGGAAACTCCGAGTAGGAGTTCTTCATTACCAACTCTAACCAACACCGCCCTATCTGAGCCGCCAAGCGAAACCGCTTCAACAATTTTCAAACGTTGGCCCGACTGGGTTTTCAAATGACCGCTCTTACGCAACAGTTTTAGCGATCCCATTAACAGAACCAACAAGCCACCCAGAATAAGCATGCTCTGTAATAGATAGTGTTGAGCCGGCCCTATGCCCGAGTCGAGACCAGAACCAATGCCAGGACCAATGCCAGGACCAATGCCAGAATCAAGACCAGCACCGGAAGCCGACTGGTGATCCTGGTTCAGATTAGCCTCGCTATTTGCGTCTGATTGAGAAATTATCCCGCCATCAGCCTGAGCGCTAAAGAACTCGTCCGTGGCTGTCTCGAGGGAATCGCCGGGCGCGCTAATCACACCATGGCTGGCCAGCAGGAAACCCATCATTAGCATTAAACGCAACCCACTCATGCCAGGGTTTTGACCCGCTCTTTCGGGCTTAGAATATCGGTCATACGAACGCCGAAGCGATCGTTAACTACGACCACTTCACCGTGAGCCACCAGGCAGCCGTTAACGAGTACGTCCAACGGTTCGCCAGCGAGTCGGTCTAACTCGACCACCGATCCCTGATTCAACTTCAACAGGTTATTAATGGTCATTTTGGTTCGACCCAATTCCATCGATAACGTGACCGGAATATCCAGGATCGTATCCAGGTTACCGGCGTCATTAACACCCGCTGTTGGACTAGCGTTACTCTGTAATGAATCAAATTCGGCGACCTCTGGTTCCGAAGCTGTCGGAACATCACTGGCTGCCTGTTCGTCCAACGCATCACCCCAGCCTCCGAGGTCATCTCCTGCGCCGCCCTGCTCGTCATCACCCACGTCAAACCTCCTGGCTTTTTAATTTAGTCATCAAAAAATTGTCATCTGGATAAATTACCGATCGCCTATCAGGAACAACAAACCGTCATCAATCGATAATGAATATGCTTTTTTAGTCGAGCACCATCAGTTCCTGATTCACATCCGGGGCCACATATTTCTGTAAAATTTCAATAGCGTAATGGCCGTCATGGGCGCCATATCGACCCTCGAAAATTGGTACCTCTTCACCAGACAAGGTCACCGTTGGCTGAATATCAACCGGGATCACATCACCGGGCTGCAGATTCAGTAAATCCCGTAAGCTCATTTGCGTCTCGGTCAGCAACACAGACATATCAATTTCAGCTTCGCCAATATCGTTTTTGAGCGCCTCGAACCAACGATTATCAAACTCGTTGCCATCGCTCTGAGTACCTGAATCAAGCGCTTCCCGTAACGGATCGAGCATGCCCCAGGGAAAACAGATTTGCAGTTCGCCGCCGCCGCCATCGAGTTGCATTTGAAAAGTAGAAACCACCACCACTTCAGTGGGGGTGACGATCTGGGCAAACTGGGGATTGACTTCGGTGTTATGCAGGGTGAAGGCGAGCTTTGCGACTGGCGCCCAGGCTTTGATCAGATCCCGGTAAGCCATCTCCAGAGTTAGCGCGGTAACCCGACGTTCGGTATTGGTGAAATCCCGACCTTCGATCTTGGTGTGAAAACGCCCTTCACCACCAAAAAAACTCTCAACCAGGGTAAACACCAGATTGGGGTCAATCACAAATAGCGCGGTGCCGTGCAATGGCTGAACCCGAGTCAAATTAAGACTACTGGGCACCAGCAACCCCTGGGTGTACTCAGAAAACTTCATCACCTTGATGCCGGTCGCAGCAACCTCGGCAGATTTTCTTAGCAGGCTAAACAGACTGACCCGGAACTCACGAGCGAAGCGCTCATTAATAAGTTCGAGAGTCGGCATATTGCCGCGAACAATTCGATCCTGACTGTTGAAATCAAAGGATCGAGCAACGCCATCATCCGGATAAAGATTATCTGTTTCCAGATCCTCATCACTGACACCGTGAAGGAGTTCATCTATCTCATTTTGGGAAAGTAAATCAGCAGACATGGGTGCTACTCACTGAATCACGAAGGAAGTGAAGTAAACCGCTTCAACCTTGCCTTCAGGAGATTTCACCACCTCCTGAATCGCAGCCAGAATGTCCTCTACCAGCTGGTCTTTACCGCTCTCGTCCATTACCGAATTGGTCTGCCGTCCAAACACTCGCAACACCTGATAGCGAACCACCGGCATGTTTTTTTCGACTTCTTCAATAACAGCCTTGTTGCGGGCCATCACATCCAGCGCCGCCATCAGGTAACGCTCTTTAACACCATCTTTGAAGTTAACCGTGAACTCTGCGCGCAGACTCAAAAAAATTGCGTCCGCTAGCTCTTCAGCCTCTTCTACGACTTCTTCGGCCTCTTCTTCTTCCTGGCTATCATCACCAAAAAGTCCACTGGCAGCAGGTACCATCATTCCATCTACACCGGCGACCATCACTTGCGGAGCGGTGGACTGTCCAACGATATAACCAGCGGCTAAACCAAAGGCCAGCAGTAGTAGTCCGACACACACCGACAGAAACAACACCAACTTGCTGCCTTTGGGTTTAACCTCTTGGGGCTGGTCTATGTCTTCCAGATCCGTTTCTTCATCAGCCATTAAAAAATTCCGAGTGAGTTTCGACAACTCAGAACTTAGCAACTGTCATGCCAATTCAGGATTTAATATTTAAACCTTATTTTTCAATAGGTTAAATATAACTACTAAGATAATCTCGAGGTTTGGTGGCGGGAAAAGTGCACCGGGTATAAAACTGACGCCAAAATCATGGCACCGAGGAAACCAGAGGTGTGGCAGATAATTTAGGCTTATGCGTCAGGTTCAAAACAGAGAGCATTGATTCGATAATCAACACTGAATTAATAATCTCGGCCGCCCCTGCTCAAGCGGCCAGGTCTGGTCAGCGCGCTCGTCGGCGACTGCGAAAAAACTCGGTAAGCATCTTGCTAGCAGGCTCTGCCATTATCCCGCCAGTCCAGTCAAGCTGATGGTTGAAATGGTCAGCTGCCGCCAATGCCATCGCACTACGGATCGCACCCGCCTTGGGGTCATCCGCAGCAAAATAGAGATGGTTAATCCTGGCGTGAACCAGCGCACCCACGCACATGGCACAGGGCTCAAGGGTTACATAAAGGTCACAGTCAACCAGCCGGTAATTGCCAAGTTGCTGACCGGCGCGACGCAGCGCAACTATCTCCGCATGTCCGGTCGGATCAGAATCGGTAATAGTCAGATTATGAGCAGATGCGACTAGCTCGCCATCGCAAACCACGACCGCACCCACTGGCACTTCACCCTGTTCAGCCGCCTGTTGGGCTTGTGCCAGGGCAAGCTCCATCCAGTAATGGTGAGTTTCTACTCCCACGTGCTTACCAACAGGCTCATCGACCCTATCACTGAAAACAGTTTGCGGATCAAAACAGTCCATTCCATCTTTAATACCATCACCGTCTTTATTGACCAACATCTATACGAGTCTGTACGCCCGCAGAAAACACCTTACAATCGAGCCCCGAATTTGCCAAAGTCCGCTCAACTACATTCGCTGTTTAGCTGACTTATCAGGCCGGCAGTTTATTGAGTTTTTGCAGGAAAAACCGCCTACTCCAAAATTGTAAACTTTCTACTTCCGCCGGCTTCAGGAAACGTTCAACATCATTGGCTGCTGCCACCCAGTCAATACCATTAATTTTGTCCTGCATAGTCTGACTCAACCACTGACTATCTACCGTCAAATTATCCTGCCCCTGCCAGGGGCCATACTGCACCAGGGCATTTTTCAAATGTGCCAGGTTTGGCGAGATTTGTTGCCTGACGTACCAGTTAAAGTCATACCAATCGCGTCCCTTCAAAAAACCCCGGCACAACAGGGCATGAATTTTCAACGCAAAGTTGCTGCTCAGGTCCTGATGACAAATCTCATAATCAGTCGGGAAATCCAAATAGGTGTACTCATAACCTGACAAGCCTGGCGGCTGAACATCTATTTCGAGCTTGATACTAATTTTCTGGCCTTGATCGCCCTGGTAAAAAGACAGGTTGAGTTGATTGATAATCGAGTTATCTTTGATCACAGCTTTTTTAATAGGCTGCTCCATTCGCCCTTTCGGCAAGGCTTCCGATTTTAGGCCGTACTCTTCAAAACAGGCGAGCAACTGCGTGAGATAGCCCGACCAGTCAAAATCCGGGTCCGGTGCCTTGAGCATAAAATCCAGGTCTTCCGAAAACCGTGGTAGGCCATGCAAGATACGTAGGCTGGTGCCACCCTGAAAAGCTGCCACCTCAAAAAAACCGCCACGCCACAGGGCATAAAGCGCAATTTCCTGAATAATTTCTTTGGTCGCCTGGTTCTCTTCTACCGGGTTGGTAGCGTTATAAGCGTCGAAGCGCTGTTGAATAATTTCAATCACCGCCCAACTCTCGACCCAAATTAAAACCCAAAGCGATTTCAAGCTCGGCAATAAAACACTTGACTCGCTTGTGCTTGTAGACCTGTGACAACGTTCGCAGCTCTGTCCCAGTTACCCGATTCAGTAACTCCTCCTCAATACGCATACCCTGCACCAACCAGTCAAGGCCCTGCCAGCCCACTTTCCTCATACACACGAGATCCAGCACGGCACGAATGGGCTTCGCCATCAAGACAACCTGCTCGCCCAGTTGCACACGCTCTACCAACTCCAGGAAATACCCCCGCTGAATCGCCAGTGGATGAAAAGTAAACCTGCCCAGGCGCTCAACCATTAACTCTTTCGACTGACGACTCGGCACAACAGCAGCCGTGGTGTACACCGCCTCCGGAATCCAGCCGTGAAAAGCCAGTGCAGTCTCCAGTGATACATAGCTGCCCGGCTCCAGTCTTTGCGCCAGCGCATAGGGGTGACAAGGTTGGCTACGATATTTGTCGGCCAACAGATACAGACCACGGCGTAGCCGAATCAGCTCACCCGCCTTCATCGCCCGGTTAACCAGGTTATAGCGGCGCTGGCTGGAGCCCGAAATCAGCCGACCCAACTGAGCGTCCGTCAAGACCCGGTCTTTAAATCCCTCTTCCAGCAACTGTTCCGTCAATGTCTGCATGACAACTTACTTAAGCAGTATCCGCTGTAAAACAACAGCATCATTCTAAAACCATAAAATATCAAAAACTTTCATTTTTTGAAAGTTTTACGAATAAATAGGTTGTCTATAACGACTAGAATATGATCTTGGGTGCGTTACCGTAATCTCAGCCAGCTTAGAACCTGTTTAGAAGCAGCGAACAATTTTCTGCTTTCAGAAGATGCAGCACGAACCATCTTTGCTCATCTGAAAGCAACCATTGAGCAGCATTGGGAGGCGGTCTGCGAACAAGCGGAATTAAGCGAAGTGGACAAAAAACTTTTCTGGGGAAGGCAGTTTCTAAACCCTTACTCGATGGAACCATAGAAACCCCTATGCCCCGTATCAGGACTATTAAAGTCGCCTCATGTCGGCGCAGATAAAGCGAAGCAATTTGAAGCTGCGCTGGTATAGGTATGTTTCCGGATTGCCCCAGAACACACGCTGTTCAAATTCTCTATACCATGCAGGCATCTATTTCCCTCTCATGGCATCGATGTTTTTGCCTTGCTACACGCAATAAATACCATGAAAAATACCATTGATAATGCATATCATATTGTTGGCAATGAATATTTTATTGTTATATTTCAATATGTTACAAATTAAAGTCACTCCCACTCGATTATCAAT
>JAESTY010000170.1 GCA_016763355.1 Immundisolibacteraceae bacterium | reverse complement strand
TACATTATTCGCCAGATACAGGAAGATCGGATTTATATCGGTACCGAGGGTAAAGAGAAGTTTCTGCCACAGACCATCGCCGCGGTCGGTAGCCGAGGTTGGCTCTACTCATCAGATTTTCCCCATGAAACCAATCCTGAGCTTTGCAAAGCAGACATTGCCGACATCAATGCCAGTGACGCTTATAGTGAGACTGATCTGAATAATATTTTTGCCGATAATGCGGTCAGGTTTTACGGTTTTTAGGAGGAATGCTTCTCTTAAGCGCATGGACATTGTTAATGGTGATTGCTATGCGTACTCTTATGCGCATGATTGGGTTGGTCGAGTCGATGAGACCCAGAAATGATGGGGAAGAGAGACTGTGCACTCTTTGTATAATGATAAAGCTCCAAAAAAAGCCACGAATTTAAGTGTTAATAGTGATCTACTGAAGCGGTCCCGGGCGCTTAAAATTAACTTGTCGGCGACATTAGAGCAGGCATTGAAAGCCAAACTGGCTCAAGCTGAAGGCAAACAATGGGCAGATGAAAACAGTAGTGCGATAACTGCCTATAACGAGTTTGTGAAAAAAAACGGCTGTTTTAGTGACGCGTTTCGGGCTTTTTAGTGAGCCAGTTTGACGTCTACATCAATCCAAACGAAGCAACACGAGACGCTTTTCCTTTTTTAGTTGATATACAAACTTCGTTGATTTCCAGCATTTCCACCCGGATCGTGGTGCCGCTTGGGAAATTTAGCCATTTTAACAGTGAGCAAATTACCCGGCTCACCCCGGTTATTGAATACCAGCAAAGCAAGCTACTGCTGCTGACACCACAAATAGCGTCCATACCAGTCGAAATGTTGAACGAGCCGGTTAGTTCACTGGCGCATTATCGAGATGAAATTATCGCTTCTCTAGACTTTGCGATTACCGGGATTTAGCCGTGTCAAAAGTGTATGTCGTCAAAGAAGATGCAACTACCGAAGCAATGACAGTGGTTCACTGTTCTGACGAGGAGGCTGAACTTCAGCGTATTTTGGAGCTAAATCCGGATCTGATACCTGGCGATCAGATCAGGCCCGAGGACCCGCGGCGCTGGCTAGTGGTTAAACGGGAAATGCCGGTGCCGGATCCAGCCTCTGGTGGAAATCGTTGGAGCATTGATTTCCTTTTCGTCGACCAGGATGGCGTGCCGACCTTCATTGAGTGCAAAAGATATAGCGACACTCGGGCCAGAAGGGAAGTCGTTGGGCAAATGCTTGAATATGCAGCGAATGGTCATTACTACTGGTCCAAAGAGCAGATGCGTACATATGCTGAAAGCACTGCTGAGCAGAAGGGGACTTCGTTAGAGTCTGAGATCAGACGGCTTCGGCCGGACGGTTCTGAAAATATCGACGAGTTTTTCCAGTGCATTGAGGATAACTTGCGAGAGGGGCAGGTGAGGTTAGTGTTTTTTCTCGAACAGTCGCCGCCGGAATTAAAAAGTGTCGTTGATTTTCTGAATAGACAGATGGAACGTTCAGAGGTGTTGCTAGTAGAGGCCCGTCAGTACGAGCACGCGGGTTTGAAAATTGTGTCACCGATATTGTTTGGCTATACCGAACAGGCACGACAGGTAAAACGGATTGTTTCTGTCAGCAGCGGCAAACGTCGAAAATGGGATAAACAGTCTTTTTTCGGTCAGGTAGCCGAGCGGTTGACGAAAGAACAGACCGTGGCAGTGGGAAAAATGCTGGAAGAATCTCAAAACCTTTTGGGACGGGTTTCGTGGGGTACTGGCAACGTTAATGGGTCATTTTCGGTTGGTTGGTCCCATTTCGGAACTCGTTCGATCTTTACGATAGATTCTAATGGCAAGTTGACAGTCAGCTATGGGCATTACGACGGGCTACCGCAAGATCGCGATTTCAGACCGTTTCTGGGCAAACAGCTGGCAGATAAACTAGGGCTATCTTCGCCCGATGGTTTCGATAACAAGTACCTGGGTTACTCAATAGATCAGTGGTCGGCGAAAGCGAGTGGCCTGAGGGCAGTTTTGGAATTATTGCTCGAAAGGTATCCTGAACCGGAGATCCCACAAGAATAATTTTTGGGATGCCAATTCGTCTTGTAGGTGGGTAAGTAAAAAAAGCTGACCTGCTGGTGAAATTTTGACTATGTTTTTAGTGTTTTCTATTGACTACTGTAAGACCAAAAAAATAATGACAAGTCCAAATGAGTATCACCCTTTATCGACAGTAGGGTCCTGAAAAGAGGAGAGCAAACCATGGATGCCAAAGTCCGCATTACCCTCGAGAGTCTGGTCAATCGTCTCGATGACTACTTTATTGATGATCCAGACGCGGGTCGTTTCAACGTTCATCGTGACCTGTTTCGGGACGAAGAACTGTTTGCGTTGGAGATGGAGCACGTTTTCGAAGCCAGCTGGGTGTTTCTGGGCCATGAAAGCCAGCTGCCTGAACCCCACGATTATCTAACCACTCATATCGGTCGTCAGCCGGTGGTCATCATGCGTGATGAGGGCGGAGAGCTGGCGGCGTTTTTAAATGTTTGTCCGCATCGGGGTACACGGCTTTATCCCCAGCGCAGTGGCAACTCGCCGGTGCAGATGTGCCCCTATCACGCCTGGTGTTTTGATTCAGCGGGTAACAACGTCAAACTCAAGGATCAGGAACTGGGCTGTTATACCGAAGAATTTTTGCAGGGTGATCATGGGCTTATTTCGATCGGTCAGTTTGAAAATTATCAGGGCTTTCTGTTCGGCGCTTTGCGCAGTGAAGTGCCAACCCTGTTTGAGTATCTGGGTGATACCCGGTTTTTCATCGACACTTTTGCCCAGCAATCTGCCGACGGTATGGAAATACTGCCCGGTGAAGTCAGTTACACCTACGAAGGTAACTGGAAGATGCAGGTGGAAAACACCATGGACATCTATCACCTGACCTCGGTGCATGCCACCTTTGCCAAAATCGTCGGTGAGCGCCAGGCCCGCGAAAATGAGGCTGCCGGCAGCGATAAGGTTAAAGCGGTTAATCTGAATTCACTCAGTGGGTTGGCATCCGGCACCTATACTTTTGACCACGGTCACACCGTGTTCTGGGGTACGGATCCTGCCAAAGAAAACCGGGCGCTCTGGTCAATGCGTGATGATTTGCTAGCTCGTGGGGTCGAGCCGCTAACCGTTGACTGGATGTTTCGGCCGCGGGTGATTAATTTTTTTCCCAACATGCAGTTTGTCGATAGTGCGAGTTTGCAGCTGCGCATCATTCGGCCGTTGAGTGCCCAGAAAACCGAGATGACCATGCTCTGTCTGGCACCTAAGGGTGAACCTCGGGAGGGTCGGCGTCGGCGATTGCGCCAGTACGAAGATTTTTATAACGCCAGTGGTATTGCGACTCCCGACGATGTCGCCTGTTACGAAGATATCGGTCATGGTGGCCTGGCGGCCAGTTCGCAGGACTGGATTCAGGGCTTTGCCCGCGGCATGGAAAATGTCATTGCCGGCCCGGATGAGCTGGCTAAAGAGATTGGCATTAATCCGCTACATTCGAGCAGTGGCGTCCAGGTTCAGGATGAAACCGTGTTTCGAGGCTTTTATCGTGAGTGGCGAAGTCGGATGGAGGTGGCCAAATCATGACTGTCACCACTGAAATTCGTGAACAGGTTGCTGACCTGCTGTTTGAAGAAGGTGCCTGCCTGGATCAACAGCGTTGGCACGATTGGTTGGCCCTGTTCAGTCCCGATGTTGAATACTGGGTGCCAGCCTGGAAAGGCCCGTTTGAAACCACCAATGATCCGGATGGTGAGGTTTCGTTGATTTATTACAGTGATCGGTTGGGTCTGGAAGAGCGTATCTGGAGACTGGAATCCTCCTCCTCCCCTGCTCACCGAACCATTCCTCGAACCTGCCACTCGGTTAACAATATTCGTATCAGTCATGCCATACCCGGACAGTTGCGGGTAGAGGCCAACTGGCGGGTCGATTTTTATGAGCAGAAACAGGCTGGTCTCTGTTTTGGTTATTACGATTATTTATTGGAGAAATTTGACCAAAAATGGATTATTGCCAAAAAGAAAACTACCTTGCTGAATGATTGCATTCCCTCTTATGTGGATATTTATCAGCTTTGAACGACTAGTCGAGGCTTCTTAAACAATGGCATATTTTCGTCACCGGAGCAGATCATGACTCAATTATCGACGCTAGCAGCCGGGGTGGCCGCCCAACTTAAGCAAAATCGACAATCGATAGCGGTTGCTGAGTCTTCAACGGGTGGTTTGATCAGTAGTGCCCTGTTGGCCATTCCGGGTGCCTCAAGTTATTTTTTAGGCGGTGCGGTTGTCTATACCATCGAAGCGCGGCGTGAACTGTTAGGGCTCAGTGATCAGCAGCTGACAACTCTGCAACCACTTACGGAGGAATATGTTGCAGTCTGCGCCCGGTCTATTCGCCAGAAATTGGGAGCTACTTGGGGGATTGCTGAATTGGGTGCTACCGGACCGGCCGGCACCCGCTATGGCCATGAACCGGGAATTTGCGTGTTGGCGATCGATGGCCCTGTTGAGCTGACCAGGTTGATCGAAACCGGTAGCGGTGATCGAGAGGCGAATATGTGGCGGTTTGTTGAAGCGGCCATTGAACTACTGAATCAGGCAATGAATCAGTAACGAGTGTTAGTAGCCTGGTGGTTGTGGTCCATGATGACGTCCATAAAAAAAGCCTCGTAACCGTTAAGGTGACGAGGCTTTTAAGATTTGGCCGACGATATGACCGGGAGAGGAGGAGAGTGGTTATACCGTCGGTTTTTAAAACTGGTTACTAGCGCTGTTAGCTGCCAGAGTTTAGTTACGTTCGATCAGGTTGGTTGCAATAAACCCTGCAGCGGAACCGACCAGAACAGCAATATTGAAAAATACCATCACACTTAAGCTCATTGTTATTCTCCTTAAACTGGGTAGGCGGATAACCTCACCCGTTCTTTCAAGCTATTAAGACCAACCAGTTAGGTTGCCCCTCAACAACCCCGCCCGGGGCTGTTAACAGTGTCAGGTTGTGACCCTGTTGCTCATGTTGGGGAGAAGTCTAATCTGTTTTATTAAGCAATGTAATTAGCCATTTAACCATAGGTTCTTTGCAAAAATAGACAGGCTTGGTGTTGGTTATGCTATCTAGAGGGTAGATAAGCCAGCCAACTCTGGTTTATTTAGCCCGCGCGATCACCGCAAACAACGGATCGCCGCTGCCGCTGGAAAGGTCAACCACATCGGCCCCTGTAAAACCGCCGGCCTGGTCAATCCAGTGGGCCACCAGCTGGCCGCGGGCGTGTCCTGAGAGCTGCAGCCAGACCGCAATTGCTTTGGTTGCAAAGCAGCGATTGGAAAAAGTGATCAGCAATGGTCCACCTGGCTTGATGACTCGGCTGAGTTCCGATAGCACGGCCACTGGTTGAGTCAGGTAATCTATAGACACGCAGATGGTAGCAGCATCAAATTCGTTGTCCGTATAGGGCAACTGGGGGTTTTGATTGAGGTCATGAACGTTATAATCGTCAGCGCGCGGGTTGGCTGCGAGTTCCTGTTGGTTCATGCCCAGGATCGCTACTCGGTCAAAAATGACCTGTTCTGGTAGGTGGCTGATCCAGCTGCTCATCAGGTCAAGCACAGCACCATTAGGTGGTAGCCAATCTTGATATAGCTGCGTGACGGCAGCAATTGCTGCATCATCGATATGTTGCACCAGCCGCGGGAAGCTATAAAAATCAGCGTCATCAGATTCATCCTGACGCTGGAACGCAGTTGGCGGCAGTTTAAAAATCACCCGATACCTCGTTAGGAAAGTTAAAGATGCAAGAGTCCAATGTCACCCCAAATATTGCCGTTTTTTGTGATTTCGAAAATGTTGCCCTGGGGGTGAAAGAGACCGCCATGCCCGCATTCGAGATCAATAAGGTACTCGATCGGCTGTTGCTGAAGGGCAATATCGTGGTTAAAAAAGCCTATTGCGACTGGCAGCGCTATAAAGAGTTTAAGGCACCCATGCATGAGGCTGCATTTGAACTTATCGAGGTGCCTCATACCCGAATGGCAGGTAAAAATTCGGCGGATATTCGTATGGTTGTCGATGCGCTTGACCTTTGTTACACCAAGGAACACATGGATACCTTTGCGGTCATTACCGGTGATTCCGACTTTTCACCGCTGGTGAGTAAGTTGCGGGAAAACAACAAGCGAGTGATTGGTATCGGGGTAAAAAATTCCAGTTCCAATTTGTTGATATCGAACTGTGATGAGTTTATTTTTTACGATGACCTGGTCGACAAAAAGAGTCGTCGGCGCAAAAAGCCTAAGGAATCGACTGCTAAGACGAAAGCTAAATCTACTGAAAAAACCAGTGAAGCCGTTATTGAGAGCGTGCCGAATGAGGGGTTAGAAATAGTCGTAGAGGTGATTGAAGATCTACTCAGAGAACGGGGCGATCAGAAGGTTTGGTCGTCCATGGTCAAACAGACCCTGCGTCGCCAGCACCCAGACTTTAATGAAACTGCTTTTGGTTACAGAAACTTCAGTGCCCTGCTGGAGCAGGCTCGTGACCAGGGATTGATGCAGCTTGAACGGGACGATAATTCGGGGAATTATCTGATTTTAGGAGTTGGTTAAACCTGCCATATTTTAACCCTGGGCTAATGCCAGGAGGGATCAACCTAACAATCGAAAGTTTCCAGAATAGCTTATTCCAGGGAACCCAGGATTTCTGTTAGCAGCTTCTCTAATTCCTCCACCGTGAATGGTTTCACAAGTGTGCCAACAATGACTGCGCCCCGTTCTTCGGCAAGCATTTGGGCTAAAGCGACATATTTACCTTCGAATCCGCTCATGATGACCACCGGGGTGTCGCTCTCATGCTCAGCCAGCCACTTCAGCAGCTCGTTACCATCCATATCCGGCATGACAATATCCATCACGATGGCTAGTGGTTTAGTGGCTAGATAGGCGGCCTGAAACTGCTTGCCGTCGTGGAGGGTTTTTACTTCAAAACCAAGTTCTTCTGCCACATCGGCAACAAATTCAGCCATGGCTGCTTGATCGTCAACTACCATCAGTAACGGTTTGGGCATGATTTTCGCTCTCTGATTTAAAGAATATTGTTAAACCCGGTCGGCATTTACTAATTCTTAGGGTATTAGATTTTTAAGGTCGGTCGGATAATAAAAATTGGATCCGTTCCAGCATGCGCTGTGGGTTTACGGGTTTATACAGCATCTGCTGATGTAACTTTTGATCCGAAATATCGACGTGAAGGTCGCCGGTGAAGCCGCTTGTCATTTGAATTTTAATCTGTGGATATTGTTGCTGTACCCGCTCGGCGAGTTGAAAGCCATCGGTGCCAGGCATCACCACATCACAATAGATCAGGTCGATATCCTGCTGTTGAAGTATTGCCCACGCCTGGTCGCTGTTTTCAGCAGCAAATACCTGATAGCCCTGCTCGGTTAATAACTCAACATTGAGCTCGTTCAAATCTGCTTCATCGTCGACCACCAAAATTTGTATATTGCTTCCCAATTTTATCTGATTATCAGCACTATCTAGTTGCGCTGGCGAATCCTGCTGCACTGTTTTATCTACTATATGGCGTGGGAAATAGAGCATAAATTCGGTGCCAACTCCCAGCGTTGAATGAACTTTAATCGCACCATCTGCTCGGCTGATAAAGCCAAAAACCTGGGAAAGGCCAAGACCTGTGCCTTCGGCCCCTTTGGTTGAAAAAAACGGGTCAAAAATGCTTTCCTTAGTTTCATCGTCCATGCCGATGCCGGTATCCGCAAGGCTGAGTCGGACATAATCGCCACTCCTGAGCCCCAGGGTTTTGGCCTCGGCTGGGTCTAGCGAGATGTTGCTGGTGCTGATGGTTAACTGATGAACCCGGCAGGATTCATCCATGGCATGTGAGGCGTTGATGCTGATGTTGAGCAGCGCATCCTGCAGGTCATTGTTATCCAACCAGACCGGCCATAATTGCTCGCCCAGATTAACTTTAAGCGCGATGCGTACCGTCAGGGTTGTCTGCAGTACTTCTAGCTGATCTGTTACCAACGCATTAACATCGACTCTGGCGGCAATCAATTCTTCCTGGCGCGAAAACCCTAACAGTTTGTTGGTTAGGTTGGCGCCGCGTTCTGCGGCATGCAGAATCTGGCTGGCATGCCTGGCCAATTTGGGCTCTGCGGAGAGTTTTCTTTCTAGCAGCCCGGAATAGCCGATGACTACGCCCAGCAGGTTGTTAAAGTCGTGGGCGATACCGCCGGTCAACTTGCCTAGTGCATCCATGCGCTGAGCCCGCCGGAGCTGGGTTTCCTGTTGTTTAAACTCGGACAGATCATGGCAACTACCTATAAACCGCGCGATGCCGCTGCCATCATCAGGCAGCGCGTTGATAGAGACCCGCATCGGGAAGGTGGACTTGT
>JAESTY010000169.1 GCA_016763355.1 Immundisolibacteraceae bacterium | reverse complement strand
GGAAGCCCCGAAACTCAAACACTGCACCACCAAAGCTGACCTGGAAGAAATAATTAACGTCTTGCTAACCGAGACGGGTTCCATACAACAGGCCCACCTGAACATAGACAAAAACCTGACTGAACAACGACTCGAGATCGATAAACTACGTCATCAGCTCAAAGTTAGCCGCGCGGCAGCCAAAGTCGATGTATTAACGGGTATGAATAACCGCCAGGCTTTCGATGATCTGCTAACCGATAACATCGACCAGGCTCGCACCAGTGGCCAGCCGCTAACCCTGGTCATCGTCGACATTGATCACTTCAATAAAATCAACACCACTATGGGTCACCTGATTGGCGACAAGCTCATCATAGCCATCGGCCAGACACTGACTAAAAAACTCCGCGAAGACGATATTGCAGCACGTATTGGTGGCGAAGAATTCGCCGTCATCCTGCCAGATACCGACTTACAGGGTGCCGAAGAAGTAGCGGAAAATATCCGTAAAGCAGTCGAAAAAATTGTCTTCCGTAAATCGAGTGAAACCCAGAACATCATTAATATTTCCATTTCTGGCGGCATCGCCGTGCTGCAGGCCGAAGACGATTCTGAGTCACTACTAAAACGCGCGGATCAGGGACTATACGTGGCAAAAAGTGGTGGCCGTAATCAAATTGGGTTTTCCCGAGCCGCCCAGTTAAGCAGTCTTTCCCAGACCAAATTAAGGCCAACACCGAAACCCGCCAACACTGTTCAAAATAATCAGGACTGGCTCGGCCAGGTTGAGGAAATTGCAGTTAAAAACTGACCCGGCGGGCCTTTAAAAAAATCTTACGCTGGCTTGTTCGATTCATAAAGTTGCTGGGATTTAGCTAGTGAACAAAAAAAACGACCTTTGCTAATCAACCGGTGCTGGATCAGCAATCTTCACAACGTAACGACTGGTAGGGTGCATTTCTACAGGCAAGTTTACCTCCAGCTCTATTGCCGCTTGATCACCAGGCAGTCGCAACTTTGCATCGAACCAGATCCGCCGGGCGATACCATCGCTGCTGCAATGCGCCCAAAACAAGCGACTAAGCGGCCTTGGGTCAGTCTCAAGCTGGACCACTGGCTAACGCAGGCACTCATCAGATTAGAAGACTCGTGTTGCTACTGTGGGCTCATGATTCACTTTCCCGATAGCCAAAAATAAACCCTCAAGCTTTCTGGCACTCGCCGATTTATAGCTTCGCTCAACCACGGTTCCTCTGTGACTACACGTTGTATCAATATCCTTCGAGTAGCCAACAAAAACTCTAAAAACAAGACCGTGTATAGGGTCCACGACAGTTCAAATCCAACAGACCATTAAACCTAATAAAAACAGACTTACTGCCCAATCAAATAACAATAATTTTAATGTTTAAGCCTCTGATTAACCCGGTCTAATTAAAAAATTAGTCGATCTTATGTCAGCGCTGTCGGGCACCCTTCACCACCCCAAAACAACTCAGATAACTGGAAAAAATAAAACAATGCGATATCCAGATTCAGTAGCCCAGTGCGGCGAATTTCTACGCCTTGCCATCCCATTTTTAAGCCAGCACAAACTACCGGCTCACCCAATAAACTACGCGCTTAGTTTTGAAATTGTCTCCGCCACCAACCCAACACTAGGCGCTGCATTTGATGAACTTAACAGCAAGGGTATCGCCCTGAACGCCGCTCAAAGCCAACAGCTATTCCACACCCATGTTGCTCAACCCGACGCAGAACAAGTCTCTCAGTTGACCACCGAAGTCAGTGGCCTGATCAGTGAGTCACGAAACTTGTTGGGGGCAATGGCCAACGAATCTGACAAATATCAGGATTCTCTAGAACGCGAAGGCCCAAAACTACAGAGGTGTTCCAGCACCAATGATCTACAGAAAATCATCAACACCCTGATGGCTGATACCAAGTCGATGCGAGAAACCAACGCCACCATCAACCTGAGCCTTACCGAGCATGTGCTTCAGATTGGCGAGCTCCGTAACCAGCTAAAAGCCAGCCGGGCAGCAGCCACTGTCGACGCGTTAACCGGATTACTGAACCGCGGCGCGTTTGACGAGCAACTTATACAAGCGATCGACGATACTCGTGCTGCCGCACAGCCACTGTCTTTAATTATGGTCGACATCGACCACTTCAAAAAAATCAATGATGCCATGGGTCACCTGGTCGGTGACAAGGTGATCAAGGCAGTCGGTCAGGCGATCCGGAAACAGACCCGCGGCCAGGATACTTCAGCCCGCATCGGCGGTGAAGAGTTCGCCATCATTCTGTCGAATACCAGCACCACCGGCGCAGAAGTGGTGGCGGAAAATATCCGCAAAGCGGTAGAAAAAATTGTACTGCGTAAGACTAATCAAACAGAAAAAATTACCACCGTAACCCTGTCAGGAGGTATTGCCCTATTGCTTGACAGTGACGATCCAGAATCACTTTATGACCGAGCCGATAGTGAGTTATATGTGGCCAAGAACGAGGGGCGAAACCAGATTTATTTTTCCAAAGTGGCGTGAGGGACGCATTTTTTACCTGACCTAATTTGGCACATGGGCAAGATCAATACCGCTATTGCTGGTGCTGCATCTACCCGTTACCGATCAATCCCACCACGCAAAATTCCGATAAATACCCACAATTGAACACCCCTGGCCAGCCATCAAGATTCGATCTGTTTCATTAACCGGGCTAATCCCTGACGCAACACCGGTCGATCAAATTTCTGCCCCGCTCGAGCCTCCATGGCTTCACCCAGCGCCATCAACTCCGCTGAAGACAAACTAGCCAACCTGACCATCTCCGCAGCTATTGATTCCACGTCACCCGGCATCAATAGCCGACAGCAGTCACCCACCACCTCAGCTACGCCGCCCACATCGGTCGCCAACATCGGTAACCGAGCAATCATCGCCTCGAGTAATACCAGGCCAAAAGCCTCTTCAACTGAAGTCAGCGCAAACTGATCGAACGCCGCCATATACTGCGCGGCGTTGTCCAGCCAACCGGTCAGGGTGACATGATCACTTAGATCTAAATCGTCTACCGCCTGATGGACGACCTTGCGATAGCGGCCGTCACCGATGATCACCAGATGGGCTTTCGGAATAGTTGATCGCGCAACCTGAAAAGCCCGCAACAAGGTCACCTGATCTTTACTGTCAGCCAACCTGCCGATATGACCAATCACGTAAGCATCGGCACGCACCCCTAACCGCTGCCTGGCGTCAGTTTTGGTTAACAGGTTCGACCTAACAGCGGCGACATCAATAACATTAGGTAGCGCCGACACTGACACCTTACGACCCCACCATGGCATTAAACCGCAGTCTAATTCACTCGAAATATCTTCTGCGACAGCTTGTGAAACGCCCACCAAATGCACCTGACGCAACCACAAAGCAACAAATAGCTTGCGCCAGCCGGAGGCCAGATGCCGCAAGCCGTGCACCACCGCCACCTGTGCCACCCGTAGATTAAAAAGGCCCAGCAAACCCATCACCTGATGCGCCTTAAAGCGGTGAGCAACAATAACCTCAACCCCCTCTTGCCGGCACACACGCTGCAATCGCCAGGCAGCTAAAAACTGCCAACCAAAAACCTTTTTAGGTACCTCTAAAAACACCACCCGATCCGCGGGAATACCAACCTTATCTCCGACCGATAGTTCGGTTGGCCGCCTGCCTCTAATCAACACCGTAATCAATCGATATTGATCCGGGTCCAGGGCTCGCAAATATTCGTCAGAGATTCCCCGAAGCGAATCATAAGAATTTCGCAAATCGAGTAGCACGCGCTTAGTCATTAAAAGATATTCGCTTTTATTATCATTCACTTAGAATTGACTAACTTGCAGTAGCTGGCAATCGCCAATAGCCGCTGGGGCTGCAAAAGTTTAGTTAAAAGCGCTCTATCGCCTTATTACCACGATCACGTAAACAACCGAGTAACAACCACAAAGCTGCTATATCCCAACCCAGCCACCGCTGGTAGCACAGCCATCGCAAACCCAGGCGCACGCCACAATACTTTGTAGCGGTAGCCCAACCAGAAGAGTATTCGGCCGACTACCCACAGCCCAGAATAAATCGGCAGCAGACTTAAATAGTTGTATGGCAACAGCACCGCTAAGGCCAGCGCATTAACGATAAAAATGACAATTTGCTCGTGGGTATTAGAAAAACGTTTTTTTGGAGCTGCTCGTAATATTGAAAATGGTGGATCTTTAACTATAATAGCTACTGCACTTATTGAGACCGGAAGCCGT
>JAESTY010000168.1 GCA_016763355.1 Immundisolibacteraceae bacterium | reverse complement strand
ATCGCTGAGCGGCTTGGAGAAGAGGGTTACGCGTTTGCAAATGTGAATCCTATTCCTGAAGTCGATGAGCTTAATAGCAAAGTCTCACTAACGTTTTTTGTTGATCCTGGTAAACGCGCATATGTGCGGCGAATTAATTTTGCTGGCAACGTTAAAACTCAGGATCAGGTGTTACGTCGAGAGATGCGGCAGATGGAAGGGGCCTGGTTTTCCAGTGAATCAGTGGAGCGTTCCCGCGTTCGATTAGAACGGCTGGGTTACTTTGAAGAGGTCAACGTAGAGACTCCTGCGGTCGCCGGTACCCCCGATCAACTCGATGTTAATTTTTCGGTTTCCGAACGCTCGTCTGGAACCATTTCGGCCGGTTTTGGCTTTGCTCAGGGCAGTGGAGTGCTACTCAATGGCAGCGTGATCCAGGAGAATTTTTTGGGTACCGGCAAACGCCTGGCGGTGACGTTGGCTAACAGTGATTACTCTGATGTTTATAGTATTAGTCAGACTGATCCCTACTGGACCAAAGATGGAGTTAGTCAAACCTTGTCTTTTTTTGCTCGTTCTACCTCAGCAGCGGAAGAGAATTTGAGCGAGTACGACACCGATACCATCGGTTTTAAAGTGGGCTTCGGTGTGCCTATTAATGAATTTGATACCGTTGGTCTTTCTTTTGGTTTTGAACAAATAGATATCGGTACCAACTCCTTTACTCCGATTGAAATATTAGATTTTGTGGCCCGTGAGGGAGATAGTTTTACCCAGTTTAAAACCAATCTTTCCTGGTCTCACGACACCCGTAACCGGGCAGTTTTTGCAAATCGGGGTGGGGTACAGAGTGTGAGTGCTGAAGTTGCATGGCCACTCGGTGATCAGGAGTTTTTTAAAATTTATTACAACCGCCAGCACTACTGGCCAGTCGGCGATAAATACACTTTTATGCTGCAGGGCACAGCTGGCTACGGAGATGGTTATGGCGGTACAGAAGAATTACCGTTTTATGAAAACTTCTTTGCTGGTGGTTTTACTTCGGTAAGAGGGTTCAAAGCCAACACATTGGGTCCACGGAGTTCTTCGGCCTTTTTTATTGATGACGATGACCCCTTCGGTGGTAATAAGCTTCTAACCGCTAAGGCAGAGTTCTTTTTTCCGTTACCGTTTTTGGAAGATCAGAGCAAGTCTTTGCGTTTGAGTGCATTCTTTGACGTCGGTAACGTGTTTGGTCCCGATGAAGATTTTGACCTGGGTGATTTGCGTTACTCAACTGGATTGGCAGCGGTCTGGATATCCCCTTTTGGTGCATTGTCAGTGAGTTTTGCAGCGCCGTTTAATGACGATGATGAAGATGAAACCGAAGGCTTTCAGTTTAATCTTGGCCAATCTTTTTAGGTGTAAAGGCCTACACTCAGCTAGCGTAGATTAAATTTCTGGTGAGTTTTTTGCTCGCCAAATCAACTTGAATTAACGACACAAATAAACCGGGGAATAGATTTGAAACTATCACGATTGACTCGAACTGCTGCGGCTCTGCTGCTTGCTGCTGCGGTATTGCCGGCCCAGGCCGAACTGAAAGTCGGATATCTGAATACTATTGCGCTGATGCAAAATGCTCCTCAGGCCCGAGTGGTGCAAGAGCGTATGCAAAAAGAGTTTGAGCCCCGCGCCAAAGAGCTCACAGCAAAAGGTGAAAAGCTGCAGAAGTCTCTGGAAGATTTTCAGAAAAACAGCCTGCTTCTCAGTGAAGACCAGCGTAAGAAGAAAGAGCGTGACCTGATTAGTCAACAGCGCGAGTTTAAAAATGATAAAGAAGCCTTTGAAGAAGATTCCCGGCTGCGTCAGAAAGAAGAGTTGAGTGAGTTACAAGCCCAGATCATGTCTGCAGTTGACAAATTCGGTAAAGCCAACGGTTATCAGCTAATTGTGACCGAAGGCGTGGTGTTTGCCAGTACTGACATGGACATAACCGAACAGGTGCTGACTGTTCTGAAATCCCTGAAGTAAACCCTGTGCTCTCCTTGGCAGAGTTGGCGCGTGTCAGTGCCGCTGAGCTCGAAGGAGACGGGACTCAGCTGATTTCTGCGGTGGCTACATTAAAGGCCGCCACTGCAGATCAGATCAGTTTTTTTACCAATAAGCGCTATCGAGCTGACCTGGCTTCGACTTCCGCAGCTGCGGTCATTCTGGCCCCGGACCAGAGAGATGCTTATAGCGGCAACCGTATTGTCAGTAATAATCCTTACCTAGCTTTCGCTCGTATCTCGGCTGCTCTGAACCCAGAGCAACTTGCCGATCTGGGTGTTCATTCTGCGGCAGTTGTTGATCCTGCCGCAGAGTTGGGCGCGGGCGTATCAGTGGCGGCCACTGCAACGATCGGTGCTGGAGCTAAAATTGGCCGCGGCAGCACGATAGGGCCAGGTGTGTCGATTGCTGCTGGCGTAGAGATAGGTGCAAATTGTCGAATATCGAGTCGAGCTGTACTACTTGAACGGACTCGACTAGGTGACCGTTGTCAGATCGGGGCCGGCGCTGTGCTCGGTTCTACCGGGTTTGGTTTTGCTAATGACGCTGGTCGCTGGGAAGCGGTGCCTCAGTTAGGCGGAGTGCTGTTAGGTGATGATGTTGATGTTGGTAGTAATACCACCGTCGATCGGGGGGCGCTTGAGGACACAGTGCTTGAACGCGGTGTCAAACTAGATAATCAGATACAGATTGGGCACGGCGTAGTCATCGGTGAAGACACGGCCATTGCGGCCTGTGTTGGTATTGCTGGCAGTACATATATCGGCAAAGGTTGTACGGTTGCTGGCGGAGTTGGCTTCGTTGGTCATCTGGAAATAGTCGATAACGTTCACATCACCGGTATGTCGATGGTGATGCGGTCTATTTCAGAACCGGGGGTCTATTCTGGGTATCCCAGCACAAAGAACTCTGACTGGCGGAAAAATACCGCCCGTTTTCAAAAACTTGACCAACTGGCACGACGAGTAATAACACTCGAGCGTCAGCTAAACCAAAATAACCAAGCGGAGAGTTCTGTTGACGACAAATGATCTGGGCGCCATGGATATCGCTGAAATCATGGCGTACTTACCGCATCGTTATCCATTTTTGTTGATCGACCGGGTTACCGAATGCGAGGTTGGTGAAAGACTGGTGGCGGTGAAAAACGTCAGTATTAATGAGCCATTCTTTAACGGCCATTTTCCAGGCCATCCGGTCATGCCTGGGGTTTTGATTGTCGAAGCGATGGCGCAGGCTGCGGGCATTCTTGGCTTTAAAACCAACGACACCCGCCCTGATGACAACAATATTTATCTGTTGTCGGTATCGATAAGGCACGGTTTCGCCAGCAGGTAGTGCCCGGTGACCAGTTGAGGATAGAAGTCACTCTGGACCGGGTTGCTCGCGGTATGTGGCAATTCAGTGCAGACGCTACGGTCGATGGTGTGCGGGCTGCGAGCTGTAAAATCACCTGTACTCTGAAGGAGATTGGATGATCCACCCAACTGCAATTATCTCCGCCCAGGCTCAGATTGCTGATGACGTCGAGATTGGCGCTTATTCGATCATTGGTGATCAGGTAGAGATTGGCAGTGGTTCCACCATTGCGGCGCATGTGGTTATTAATGGCCCGACCAAAATTGGCCAGGATTGTCATATTTTCCAGTTTTGTTCGATCGGCGAAGTGCCTCAGGATAAAAAATTTCACGGTGAAGACTCCCGGCTAGAGATCGGGGATCGCAATACCATCCGCGAATATTGCTCTATTAATCGCGGTACCAACGATGGTGGTGGTATTACTAAAATTGGTAATGACAACTGGGTCATGGCCTACGTTCATATCGCCCACGATTGCCAGCTGGGAAATCAAATTACCCTGGCCAATGGTGCGTCACTGGCCGGGCACGTGCTGGTTGCGGATCAGGTGATTCTGGGTGGGTTTACCCTGGTTCATCAGTTTTGTTCGATTGGTACCGGGGTGTTTAGTCGCATGGGTTCGGCGATTGTGCAGGATGTCCCGCCCTACGTGATGGTCGGTGGCAATGTTGCTGCCGCAAAAGGTATTAATGTTGAGGGTTTAAAGCGGCGCGGGCTTAATAGCGATCAGCTTCGTGATGTGCGTCGCGCCTATAAGCTGCTTTATCGGTCGAGCCTCAAACTGCAGCAAGCGATTGAAGAGATGCGGCCGATGGCTGAGCAGTCTGTCTATATCGCGACCATGGTTGAATTTTTATCAAACGCTAGCCGTGGCATCGTCCGCTGAGCGGCCGCTCCATATCGGGGTAGTTGCTGGCGAAGCATCCGGAGACTTACTCGGTGCAGCCTTATTAGAACAGCTTGCTGCTAGCGGGAGGGAGCTGGTAATCAGCGGTGTTGGTGGTCCGCTGATGCAGGCGGCTGGCTGTAACAGCCTTTATGATGCGGATCGACTCGCGGTGATGGGGCTGGTAGAGCCTTTAGGCAGATTGCCTGAGCTATTGCGGATGCGCAAAGCCCTTGGTGATCACTTTATTGCCAATCCGCCAGACTGTTTCATTGGTATTGATTCGCCGGATTTTAATTTGCGTCTGGAACGACGCTTAAAACAATCTGGCATAAAAACTTTTCATTATGTCAGCCCGTCGGTCTGGGCCTGGCGGCGAGGGCGGT
>JAESTY010000167.1 GCA_016763355.1 Immundisolibacteraceae bacterium | reverse complement strand
CTCGGTCAGCTCCTGGAAGGCGTGGGGGTTCTGGCCTTCGAACCAGTCGCGCACGCCGAGGTGCCACTCGTCCCGCACCCAGGAGTCGACGATGGCCTCGAACTGCCGGGGCGAGACGCTCCCCGGGCGCATGATCGACCAGCCCATGACATTGGAGACGGCCTTGGCCACCTGGTCGGCTCCGGCGTAGCCCTCGGTCATCATCCCCCGGGCCCAGGTGGAGTTCAGCAGGCGCACGCGGAAGTCGCGGGTCAGGGCTTTCTCGGCGCTGATCAGGCCGGTCCGCGCGGGGTCGCGCACGTCGTTGAGCACGAAGTCGGGCTGACGGCCGGTCCACTCGGCCACGGCCAGGCAGAGGCTGCCGCCGCGGTACCACATGTACTTGTTGGAGAGGGGCGACAGGGTGCGATCCGACCAGGTGCGCAGGACGACCTCGGTGCCCTGCAGCGCGGCCTTGTATGCCAAGTATCTTCCATGTGAACTTTGGATACAGATCCTTAATTTTACTGTTTCAATTTCTATCTCTAGAATTGTTTGCTTTTTTAAATATGTCCCATCTTTTCTAAGACCATTTATCATAAAGTCTTTTAGGTCATAAAGAAGATCTTTTTTTGTAAAATGCTTTTTTAATTTTGATAAGCGTTTTTTAAAAGTCTGAGTTAAGAAAATATACTTCATTAGATAGTTTCAATGCCCTCATAATTAAACTTCAAATCTTTTTCTTTTAAAGCTAAATCCATAAAAATATCTTTTGCTTTATCGCTATTGATTACTCTTTTACAAGAATTTATAAAATCTTGATCTAATTCAAATTCAAGTTTATGGCTTCCTTGTAGCCAATCTTCAAGTAGTTTTGTAAGTACAACTGAATAGCTAAGTCCAACTTGATTACAAGCCTTCATTACTTTTTCTTTAAAGTCTTCATCTGATCTAACCGGTGGTAAAGTTGCTAGTTTCATTTTAATCCCCTTTGTATTACATTGTAACATAAAATGTATAAACAATGTAATACATGAAAATAAAACCTATAATTAATTGACCGGAATATACACCTCGTTGGATCTAATCTTAATTGTTTTTAAAGATATATTAAATATTCCAAAACCTTTCCAAAAAATTGCTATTAAAAAACTTTTACCTATAATTAAAGATTACATATCAAAAATTAGAAAGAGTAAGTATTTAAGTTATAAAAGTATTGTAAGAGAGCATTTTGATGGATATTCAAACCAACAATTTAAAGATGACATTAAAGAATTTAATGGATGGTCTGGTATTTGGATGCATCCTCCAGATCTTTATAATTTCTAACTCTTATGCCTTAAATATTAAAAAAGGCTTCCTAAATACATACCCTGAAGACTGCACATATAAAGGTCAATTAAAAAATAAAATTCCTCATGGTAAGGGTAAACTTAAGTGTGAAACTTTTAAAGTAATAGGATCTTTTAAAGATGGAATTACAACTGGCAAAATAAAGTACTTTATAAATAAATATGAAAAAGATGGATATGCTATTGCCTTATTAAAAAACTTTAAGCTTCATGGAAAAGTTAAATTTTATACAAGTAATGGCAGAAAAGTAGCTTTTAGTCATTATAATAATGGAAAAATAATAGATGATAGTTTTATGGAAGTTTGGAATCCAGAAAATCAATCTTTAAATTACAAGGGTCAAAATAAAAATAAAGCAAAACACGGATATGGAGAGTCTTATCATTATTTAGGCCCAAATAAAGGTGCTTTAGCCTATAAAGGCCAATGGGAAAACAACAAAAAACATGGTTTTGGTATTGATTATAACAATGAAGTTTCTAACGGTACTATTTACGGTGAATGGGAGAACGGGAGAAATATAGGTTTCGTAAAAATTATGGTTAATGGTGAATTATCATATATTGGTGATTATAATGATAAAGGATCTAATGGTGGGAAAAATGGCTATGGAAAATGGATTAATCGGAAGCGTAATATTTCTTATTTTGGGTACTGGAAAAAAGCAGAACTTAATGGAATAACCCATATTGATGATGGTATTGTTGATCTAATAGCAATGTACAAAAACCATAAAGTTGATAAAAGTTTCCCAGTTACAAAAGTCACCAAAGATAAAAAGAAACACTTAACCAAATACAACGAAAAAGACAATGAATCTACAGGTCTTATAAAAAAAGATGATCAAATATATACAGGTGAATTATTAAATGATATTCCACACGGCCATGGCATCCTTAAGGATTATAAAACTCGTAAAAAAATAGTAGGACTTTTTGATAATGGCGAGTTGGTGAAAATACTTTTGGAAATTAAATTTTAAAGTTGAGATAATTCGACTTATGGCTATAAATAGTACCAGTAAAAAGAAAGTGGTTATATCTCGTGGCGATTTACACCCCAATGATAAGTTTTTACCTAAAATAGAGATACCCTTTTAAATTAATTAGCCGAAGGCTTTGAAACTAAGGGAGCCCCCTTGGGGCAGATGGGAATGTCACCTTGTAAATGATTTAATATGTACGCTATTTAAATTATTGCCTGCTATCTGCTTTATATAAGCTTGGTTTGGTTTTTAATCCAGATTTTAAATTTTGTCCTGGTATTAGCCATTTTTGATCTAATTATTATTAAGTTTAATGCTTTGAAAGGTGAATTAATTGGACCTAATCTTTAATTAAGATATATTTTTATGCAGGACACTATTATATGGGATTTACATAGTTTCTGCGTATAAATAATTTTATGTAAACTTTTGTAGTAATGATTTGAACATAAGATAATGTCCTTTATCTTGCGTTAAATGATTTCATTTTGAGAACAATAGGTTTAATTATAAAACTTCAAAATATCCTAATGCGAAAAAAAACATTACACTTAAAAATATAAATAAAAGTAGTATCAGTCCATCCTTTATTTCACCTATAGTACCTTTTGTTGGTTTATTTGTTTTTATATTTTCTTCGTCTGTACTTTGTAGTGGCTCTAGTTCATTTGCTTTTTTATTTAATCCAAATTCCTCGTCAAATATATCCAATAACTCCTGTTCACAATCTTGTAAATTATTATCAATATTTAATAAGTTTTCTAATGCACCCCTTAATGGTTTTATTTGATTTGGGTTTAGTGTTTTTTTAATTGACTTAACATGATTAATATAAAGGTTTTTATAAGTTTCTTCATGTCTTCTTATTAGCTTTAGGTCTTCGATAAGTGCATCTAAATGCTTCTCTTTGAACTCTTCTTTACTTAATTCAAACAAATCTGAAGCAATATCTAATATTAAGGATATCTCATCATCAGAAAAGTCATTATCAATACCAGCAGCTATCATTAATAAGAAAGTTACATCTTCTTCTGTGCTTTGTGCTGGTTCTAGTTCACTTGTTTCTTCTGTACTTTGTACTAATTCTGACCTTCTTGTTTCTTTTGTCCTTAATAATTCTTGTCTTTT
>JAESTY010000166.1 GCA_016763355.1 Immundisolibacteraceae bacterium | reverse complement strand
GATCGCCTCAAACCGGTCTCCTAATTTGGTCTTGAGATTGTCGAAGCGCGCTTTGGGACAAAAGCCGTCTTCGGTGAAACGCATGCCGATGACGGTTAGGTTTTCGTCCTCGAGGCGTTGCTTTACGGTGTTTAGGTCTTCCGGTGAAATATCAATTTCCGGACCGTTTTTTTTAGCCAGTCCCGGAAGTGGCATCGGCAACGATGGCTGACTAAGAATGGGGGCAATCACGGCGGGTTCGAGCATCAAAGTAAGGGCGAAGCCACCGGTTAAACACATGCCAATGGCGCCAACCCCAGGCCCGCCGCATTCTGCGTGAATTTGTCGAGCCAGCGCTCTTAGGGTGTTGGTGATAGGGCTTGACCGGCCCCGTGCCAGGGCGCTGAACTCCTTACGAATGCAGATAGCTTTAAACATCTGCCCCAAAGCATAGGGAATAGATACCTGTTTGTTGGGTTTGCCGAACATCCATGGCATGTAAACGGTAAAACCAGCAGCGGAGATACGCCGTGCGCAATCCTGGACTTCCGGCGTAATACCGGGAATTTCGTGCATCAGTAGTACACCTGGTCCGTTGCCGCATTTATAGACTGGTAACGATTGACCGGCATCAGTGAAGTCGAAGGATTCAAATCCGTCCAGAACTGGTGTTGGCTGGGTCACGGGAAAACCTCATTTGGTATTGGGTGGTGCCGTTATGGTTTAGGAATGCCGGGATAATGTTGTCATTATTAGTGCCCGTGAAACAGCGAGTTAATCAGGAGAAAAGTAGAAAAAGAAAAGTTAAAAAGGTCAAATCTTGACTTAAACATATTAAAGCTTATTCGGCTAATCGACTGCGACCCCTGGAGGGGCGCTAATCGCGACCGTATTACCGCTAGGCAAGGTAACGCCGCCGATGGAGTTGCCCAGGTATTCCCAGATGTACTCGGTGAGTGTTTTGTCGGTGGCTGTCCATCCTCGAACGCCGACATCTGCCACTTCTGACAGATCACGTTTAATCAGAGATTCGTAGGGCCACGGCCAAAGTTCTTCGGTGCCAGCGGTGCCGCCGATTTTGTTCCAGTCGCCATCGGCGTGTGGGCCGGCTCCTGAGTCTGGCAGCATGCTGCCGTTAACACCGACTCGAAGCAATAGCGGAGAACCCACGGCTGCATTGGCACCCGGCCCAATTTCGCCACAGCCAAAGCCATTGGCGGTTTTGAGCGTGCCGCCGGCTTCGATCTGTAGCGGAAATTTCACTTCATTGTTGGCAATGGGATCAAAGTTGATGATGTCGGTTCCCGCGGTGCAATTACCTTCAGCGAGCCCCTGTGTATTGATGCAGTAGTTACAACCAGCTGTAATGCCCGCAATGCTAAATGTTGGGTTGGTAAAGTGTAAAACCATCGAGTGGTCAATTTTGATGTCATCAGGGCCATTATTGGTGCTGGGGTCGCACACAGCTCTGCCACTGGTGGATTGGATGGGACCACCTGGGTTATCGACGTTAAAGGTGTCGGTTTGGGCGTGAATTAGCATGTTGGATGCCACAATGGTATGGGGGGCGGTGCCGTTTTTATTGTTGTTGTTAATGGCGCAGCTGCCGGTGTCCCAGGCAACCCCATCGCGCAGGGTGGCACTTATCGTGGCGCTATCTTCATAGGCAAAGCCGGGGCCCTGAACATTGAGTGCGATGCTGCCAATATTCTCCGCATTGAGCACGTCCTGATTGGATGATGCCGGATTCGAGACAATCAAAAAGGCGCCGGTCCAGTTTTCAAATTCTTGCCAATTATTTGAGGGTGTGGATCGTTTTTCGAGTAGTTTAATGTTGAACATAAGAGCGGCGGTAGGGTTGCCGTCGCCATCAAGTACAAAATCATTTTCTGGCCGGCTGTCGAGACAGATTGAGTTCAAGATTTTAACGTTAGCTGAGTTGTATGTGGTGATGCAGGCTTCAGGGTCTGAGCCATTCAGGCTGTCATCCCAGCCGCCATCATGGCGCACCAGCACACGCCGGACGACGACTCGGTTGGCGTGAAACATGCTCAGGTTATAACGTCCACCACGACCATAAAACCAGCTGTCCTCAATCAGGATATCTTCGGCGCCATGAACAATCGGATTGGTTTGAATATTGCCGGTTTGCTCCGCATCAAAATCGGCGGTGCCTATCGCCAGGGTATTGGTGTTGGTGTTGGCAAATGAGCCGTTAAAGGCGCAGCGGGTAATCTTGAGATGGTTGCCGGAGATGGCTCGGCCTTCAGGAAACCGCCATTTCAGGCCGTCGAGGTGGATGTACTGATATTTATTGGCCCCAATCTGGGCGCCGGCTCCATTGTCTGAACCGGTTGGTCGTAAAAAAAGGCCCTGCTCAATGGCAACCGTGCCGACGGTTTTTGCTCGAACCATGTTGTAGTTGCCTGACGTCCCGCCCTGAATAATGGGAGCGCTGCCGGCACCGAGGTCTTTAAGCGCATTCAGCGGGTCACTGTAGACGCCGGGCAATATCGTCACTATGTCGCCGCCAGCGATGCTCATTAAAGTAGTAGCGCTGCTGATATGTTTTTTTGCGGTTGCTTCGGTTAACCCATCGCCACTGTCATCATTCTGGTTTACATCTACGAAAAATTCTGTGGCCAGCAGTGGGTAGCTCGACAATAGCAACACGGCCGCCAGTATTTGGTAGGTGTAGCGGAAAATCGAGCTGTTACTGTTTCGGTCCATTTTTGTGTCTCGTGTTTTTCTTGATGTTTTTATTTCGAACAGAAGGCTAATTGCCATTTTTGAAGGTTAGGGCAACCAGGTTTTATGCTTTTCTTAATATTACATAGGCTAAAAATATCTGATCATCATAACGCGAAGGAAAAATTTACAGTCAAAAAAGGGTTAGACACTTTGTTGAACCTGCTTTGCTCAATCTGTTGTATTGATAGTGGAGATAGATGGAGCTGTTTCACCAGGGGGAGTAAGGGATGGTTCTGGTATGGGTTTTCTATGTCGACGGTAGAAACCGCCGATCAGGACGAAAAAATTAGCAACGTATCTCATGGGGCCATCGGGAACCGGCGAATGGCTGAGGCTTTCCGAGCTCCTAAAAAAGGAAAT
>JAESTY010000165.1 GCA_016763355.1 Immundisolibacteraceae bacterium | reverse complement strand
GGCCTATGGGTTTTGTGCCGGCCTGTTTATCGTGCCGCTGAATTCACTGATTCAGTTTTACGCTCGCGAGGGTGAATCCGGCGTGGTGCTGGCCGGTAATAATTTCATTCAAAACATTGCCATGCTGGTGTTTCTGGGGCTTTCCATTGTAGCCGCCCAATCAGGTATCTCTACCTACTGGACCCTCTATGCACTAGCGTTTGTAGCGCTAATCGGCTTTGTTTACGCACTTAAACAACTGCCTCAGTCGTTCGTGCGCTACCTGGTACGTGGCCTGCTTGCGCCGCGCTATCGGCTTCAGGTGGTCAACATGGACCACATGCCCAGAGAGAGCGGCGTGTTGTTGTTAGGCAATCATGTCAGCTGGCTCGACTGGGCAATTCTGCAGATGGCCTCACCGCGACCAATTCGGTTTGTGATGGCCCGCAGCTATTATGAGAAGTGGTACCTGCGCTGGTTTCTGGATCTGTTCGGCGTGATCCCAATCGCACCCGGTGCTAGCAAAGATGCACTGAAAACCGTACATGATGCGTTGCTGCGCAAAGAGGTGGTGGCGATCTTCCCGGAAGGCCACATCAGCCGCAATGGCCACCTAAGCACTTTCAGGTCTGGTTTTGAACGAGCAGCAGAAGGATCCGACGCTGCCATCGTACCCTTCTATTTGCACGGTCTCTGGGGTAGCCAGCTTTCGTATTCCAGCGGGGCCTATCGCAGAAGTTCACAGGGTTCCAAGTTTAGCCGCCTGATTACCGTGGCCTTTGGCATCCCGCTGAACTGCGATAGCAGCGCTACGGAAGTTAAACAGGCCGTACAGGAGACCTCGATTCACGCCTGGGACGAGCATGTAGCAGGACTCGAAACCCTGCCTGCCAGTTTTATTCGAACTGCTCGCAGCCATGCCAGAAAAGTCTGCGTGATAGACGGTGACAACCGCATGACCTATGGCCGATTACTTAGTGCGGTACTGGCATTTCGCCGTCAGCTACAACCGGTACTAAAGAAATCTGAGCGAGTCGGTATTTTACTGCCGGCCTCTGCAGCCACTGTGATTGCCAATCTGAGCGTTCTGCTTGACGGTCGTACTATCGTTAACTTGAACTACACCGCACCGATTAGCGTGGTCACCGGTTGTGTCGAGAAGGCCCGGATCAAAACCGTGATCACCTCCAGACTGTTTCTGAAAAAGCTTGAAAAACGGGGTCTCGACCTGTCACCCCTGACAGAGACCGTCGAACTTATTTATATGGAAGATTTACGTAGCCAGATACCCGCCTGGCGCTTCCTGCTTGCCTTTCTGCAGGCTAAATTCTGCCCCACCGCACTACTGGTCTGGCTCTATGCCGGCAAGGTGAATATGGAAGATAGCGCTGCTATTTTGTTTAGCAGCGGCAGCGAGGGCACCCCTAAGGGGGTCATGCTCAGTCACGCCAACATCATCGCCAACATCAAGCAGGTCGCCTGCGTGCTCAACGCCGACGACGATGACGTGATGCTTAACGCATTACCAACCTTTCATGCTTTTGGGCTCACCGTGACAACCCTGCTCCCGCTGATAGAGGCGATACCGATGGTCTGTCAGGCAGACCCTACCGATACCCGTGCGGTTGCCCGGCTGGTAGCCAAACACCGGGTCAGTATCATGATTGCCACCGCAACCTTTTTGCGGATGTACGTGCGCAGCAAAAAGGTACACCCGTTAATGTTCGACAGTTTGCGTATCGTCGTTACCGGTGCTGAACGCTTGCCCGCAGAAGTACGTGAGGGCTTTCGCAATAAGTTTGGTAAAACCGTATTCGAGGGTTATGGCGCCACCGAAACCACCCCGGTAGCGACGGTTAATATTCCTGACCTGCTGTTAGATCAATCAGGCACGGTGCAAACCGGTAACAAACCAGGTTCAGTGGGTCCACCGTTGCCCGGCACCCGAGTGCGAATTGTCGATCCTGACACCCTACGTCCGTTGGAAACTGGTGAGGCAGGACTGGTGCTGATCGGTGGTAGCCAGGTAATGCAGGGATACCTGGAAGACCCGGTCCGTAGCGCCGATGCGGTGGTCGAAATTGACGGTCTGCGCTGGTACAAGACCGGCGACAAGGGCGAGCTTGATAAGGATGGCTTTCTGATCATTCTCGATCGTTACTCTCGATTTGCCAAACTCGGCGGTGAAATGATCAGCCTGACTTCTGTCGAGCAGCAGATCGCCGCGCTGATAGATGACGACAATGTTGAACTGCTAGCAGTAGCGCTGCCAGAAGCCAGTAAGGGTGAGCAGATTGTGATGTTGATCGACGACCCTGACTATGCGGATGGTTTACACGGCCGAGTACACCAGAGCGAAATGAGCCCGATGATGCGTCCAAAACATTATTTCGTCGTCGATGCCATTCCCAAACTGGGTACGGGTAAAACAGATTTAACCCGAGCCAGGCAACTAGCCACAGAGGCGCTTGAAGAGGTCTAAAAAGCAGATTGATAACCGCCTTGACGATGAATTGGTAAACTAACGTAAATCGCATCACCACCCTGCCTGGATCATACCGACCCAGGCGGTCATGCATCCAATAGAAAACCGACGGACATGTACAAAACTTACTTTGGGTTGCAGGAGCGTCCCTTCTCGATCACACCAGATCCACGCTTCCTCTACCCTAGTCCACAGCATCAGGAAGCCCTTGGCCACCTGCAATACGGCATCGGTGAAAATAGCGGATTTGCGCTGCTAACCGGCGAAGTAGGCACCGGCAAGACCACCGTCATACGCGCACTGATCGATCAGCTACCAAGTGACATCAATATCGCTTCGATCACCAATCCACAACTCTCTGCAGATGAGCTGGTCGCCTCTATCTGCGATGAATTCGGCGTGGTTTATCCACCGAATACCCGCAGTCTTAAAACCCTGATTGACCTGCTCAACCATTTTTTGATCGAACATCATAAGATTGGCAACCAGAGCGTAGTGATCATCGACGAAGCTCAAAACCTAAGTAGAGAATCCCTCGAGCAGATCCGCCTGCTGACCAACCTTGAAACCCATGAGCAGAAATTGTTGCGCATTATTCTGGTCGGTCAGCCGGAACTGCGTGACCTGCTCATGCGTCATGATTTACGCCAGCTGGCCCAGCGCATTACCGCGCGCTGTCATTTGGGCATGCTCAACGCTGAACAGACCCAGGCTTATATCGGCCATCGCCTGGCGGTTGCCGGCGCCAATACCAACCTGTTTTCCAGTGCAGCGGTACGCACCGTGTTCAAACTCACCGGCGGAATTCCACGGCTCGTCAACGCACTCTGTGATCGGGCACTGCTAGGCGCTTATAGCGAAGAAGCCACGGCAATCACGCCGAAAATTGTTAGGCGGGCCAGTCACGAGCTGTTTACCGGCACCAAGCACAATCCATGGCCTAGAGCCCTGGCGCTGGCAATTCCGGTATCACTGCTTGTCGTGGTGATGTTAGGGGTAGTCTGGTTCGGCGACCGATTAACCATCGCCGATCAGGAACTGTTTACCGCTCCAATTGAACGCAACGCCAACTGATGTCCTACATACTCGAAGCGATGCGCAAATCAGAGCGCGATGCCACCATGGGTCAGCCGATCAACCTGCCCAATCAGGCGACTCCCCCGATCAGAAGATTGCTTTTCCCAACACTTGCGCTATTAATTGTCATGGTAATTGGCATTGGTATCTGGTTCGGCGCAAATTCCCTGGGTTTACTGCCCTGGCAGTCATCGACACCCTCAATAGCAGCTGCGCCCGACCCTGCTCCATCGCCAGCGTCCAAACGTCAAACTGCCGCCATCACACAGTCCCCCCACCATCAAACCATAGAGGTCACCCTTGACCGGGATCCGGTGATCGAAGAGTCACCTGTCGTTGCGCCTGTGACCATCATGACCCAAAACCAGAAGGTCACGATTGCCAGAGCCACCAGCTGGCAGGAATTACCCGACATGTCCCAGTTCATCAACCAGTTACCGGAAAATTTACTCAGATTACGTATCGGTATTCACGTTTACGACCAGACTGCTAGCAGGCGCTTTCTGCTGGTTAATGGCCGTCGCTACCAACAGGGTGACGAACTGGTCGATGACGCTCGCATTAGTGAGATCACCCCTGATGGCATCGCGATCGAGTACCGCGGTCTACATTTTCATAAACCGCGCTAACCGACCTTAACCACTACAGGTCGCTACTGATCCCAGGGCAGCCGGGACGGATCGTTGCGATACCACTCGCGGACCTGATGTTTGGCGATTTTGTTAGTACTGCCGTGGGGCAATTCGTCGAGGATATCGATGAATTTTGGTACTTCCCACTTGCCCACCTTATCCCGGCAAAATTCGATCAACTCGTCGCCGCTAACCTGGCTATCGGGCATTAATGAAACCGCACCCACCACTGCTTCACCCCAGTCGGGATGGGGGGCACCAATCACCGCTACCTCGCGCACCGATGGATGTTCGGCGAGTACGTTCTCTACCACCACCGGATAGACATTAAACGCGCCGGTGATGATCAGAAATTTCTTTCGATCGGTCAGATAGATAAACCCTTCTTCATCCTTCTTGCCCATGTCATGAGTGCTGATCCAGTCACCCTGAAACAACTCCGCATCGTCTTCAGGCCGATTTAAATACCCGGCAGTCAGAATCTCTCCGCGCACCCAGATTTCACCAATCTCATTAGTAGGCACCGGCTCGCCCTCGGCGGTGCGTACGGAAACTTCCACATGAGGTGCCGCTCGGCCGCAGGAAGTGAGCAGATGTTCTTCGCCATTAATGCCACGCAGGTGTTCCTGGTGGCGTAAAAATGTCAGCCAGCCGCCGGTCGTTTCCGTAAGGCCATAAAACTGCACCAGCTGACAGTCAAAATTATCGTAAAGGTCCCTGATCAGCGCCGGAGTGGCTGGTGATGAACCGTAGCAGATAGTGCGTACAGTAGAGACATCATAATTACCTGCTGCCTTGGCCTCTAACACTCGCAGCAGCATGGTGGGCACACCGCCGCTGAAGGTGACCTTGTGATCTTCGATGGCTTGCAGGAATCGGTCTGGGGTGAACAATCCATCCGGCAACACGGTGGTGGCACCGGTGACCAGACCAAAAGAATTCAGCAATATCGGCACCCCCGGCGTAGTGCCCGGCATGAAGAACACATCTTCAGCATTAATGCCCAGCGCAACCGCGGTGTGTACCAGAGATTCCCGCACCGCGCCCTGAGTGAGCATGGCACCTTTAGGCAGGCCCGTGGTACCCGAGGTATAGCTGATCATGGCGATATCAGCATCAGAAAGCGACGGTTGGTTCGGCTCGCCTTCGACACTGGCTAGCAAGGTTTCGTAGTCAAGCTCCAGCCCATGATCGACCCCGTAACCGATTAACCGAATCCCCAGCTCACTAATCAACTGCCTGTGTGGTTCAAGCAGGGGCACACATTCGACGCTTACCATCAGCACTTTAATGGCGCTATCAGCAAAGATATGAGCCATCTCGCGTTCCGAGTAACGCCAGTTAATGCCGGTACGCCGAGCACCGATTTTCAGGCAGGCAAACCAGTGCTCCATGACTTCCATATATTCATAGGAGAGCAGACCAACCGCGTCATCTTTGACAATCCCTAGCTGCTGAAGCGCCACACCGAACTGATCAGCACGCCGATCAACTTGCGGCCAGGTGGCGCTACGATCGCCATCCAAAAATGCCATTTTGGTGGGGAACGCTAGCGCCGCACGATGAATAAAATCTCTAACAAACATCTTCCTCTCCTTAAACAGTGATCACCGCCACCTTAGCGTTGCCGACAGTAAATCAGCAGCGCAACTCCATGTCATAAAAAAAGCCAGCAAACGTCACCGCCTGCTGGCCTCTCAAACTAATCCAATATTAACCAGTTATTTTCTAAACTGACCGATCAATCCTGCATTATTTTCGCAAACATAGGCGCCAGAAACTCCATATCGTCGCCGAGTTTGACGTCCAGGATCGCCGGTTTACCTTCCTTCATGGCCGCAAAAGCTCGCTCCAGCGCGGGACGAATTTCGGCCGGGTCAGAGACCACTTCACCATAACCACCCACCATATCAGCCATCGCCGCATAGTTAATCGTGCTATCGATTTCTGCACCGTAATGGACGTTAGTTTTCTGCGCAACCCCTTCCGGATAGAGCATTTCTATACCCATTTTCATGCTTCGATAATGGCCATTGTTGGCCACGATGGTCAGCATTGGCAGGCCATATTCGGTGGAGAGTCCTAGTGCGGGTAAAGGCGCGTTGTAATTAAAAGTGCCATCACCAACGATGGTCACCACCGGTTGGTCAGGTCTGGCAATCTTGATGCCCATACCAATACCCATACCTAAGCCCAGACCACCACTGAGTGCATTGAAAAAATTACCCGGTTTTAAATTGACCATGGATTCAGCCATGGTCCAGTGAGTAAGAATGGTCTCATCGATCAAAATCGCATCATGCTCGTTGAGCACCGCTTCGAACTCCAACGAGAACCAGCGGGTATCAATCGGCACTGATGATTTTTGCGCTTTACAAACTTCGATCCAGGCTGCACGCCGAGCAACATTGGCGGTACCAATCGCATCACAGCGAGTCGCAATAGTTTTTTCATTACCAGCCACATAGCCGGGCACCATTTCCAGCAAACCGGTCAAGGCTGCATGGGCATCGCCGACCAACGTCAGATCAGAAGAAATGCCGTAATAGGGCGCACGCTCGTGCAACGGATCATCGCTGATCGCAATCACAGTGGCATTTTTAGGATGGGCTTTTGACGGTGGATACCAGGGCACGATGCAATCCAGCAGCAAAACCACATCACTCTGCTGCAGATAAGGCGTGGCGTTAAAACCACCATGCAGATCATGGTCTCGAGGAAAATTAACGTATCCAGGTTGCTGGGCTTCAATGACGATAGAACCGGTCATTTCGGCCAGCGCAACCAATTGCTGCACCGCCTGTGGGTCGGAACCAATATTCTCGGTGATGATCAATGGCGCTTTGGCTTCACCTAGCAATTTGGCAGCTTCACCTAAACCTGCGGTGTCAACCTGCGGATTCCGCGGCATGGTGGTGCCTGGAGGTGCCGGTAACACAGCCGGTTGGGCAAGGTATTCAAATGGCAACGACAGGAACACCGCGCCCTGGGGCGATTTAACCGCCACCTGGCAGGCTCGATGGACTGCACCGGCCAGGGTATTCGGGGTTGGTAAACCGTAACTGGCTTTGGTGAACGGCTCTACCAAACGAGCAGGACCACCATAATCGGCCAGGTAACGTCCCCACTGCGAACCTACCCAGGAGCCATCACCTTCGCCAAAAGTCACCGACTCACCGGCACAGAACAGTACTGGGGCTTTTTCGAAATTAGCCGCGCGAATCCCCATCGAGGCATGCAAGGTACCGACACTGGCATGCACCAGACAAACTGCTAACTTACCGGTTGCTTTGGCGTAGCCAATCGCAACACCAGCGGCGGTATCTTCGTGACGAATGTTGATATAAGTCGGGCCGTCGATGCCCTGGGCCTTCTGTTCAGCCAGGGCTTCCCAGAGTGGTGGCCACTCCGAACCCGGGGAAGAAAAAATATATTCCACCCCATAATTACGTAACACTTCCAGAAAAACTGCGGCACCCGATTGAGCTTCAGCATTTTGCTTGGCCATTCTCTCCTCCTCCCTGGCAAATCAAATAAGTAATGATTAAGTTGGCTAGTATGTCAGCTCCAAGCCCAATGTGCGCAGGTCAATTCCCAATAACCTAAAGCCCATTTTTGCTGAATCTTCTAGCCTTAAAAAATTCAGTCAATTCAACGCTTGAGCGACCTGCCAATCTACAGCAGCGGGTGGCCCGACAGGTCATATTGAGTACGCCCATAGGACATCATATTGTCTTCGTATATCTGGCCCAGGTGCACCGCCACCATAAACAGATCTCGGGCCGCAATTTCTAACGGATCACCCCGGTTGGCAGCGGTCCCGCCCAGCAGTTCCAAGGCCCGAAAACCAATATCAGAAGTGGTTTTACCAATCGATGAACGCCAGGCATTCATGCGGTTGCTGTCGATTTCCGGCACCGTGGTGGTGCCCGCCTCGACCCAGGTTTCGATCTGCTGTACATACTGCTCGTGCAGCGCTGAGGCGTTATCTAACTTGACCATCACATCCGCCAGATTACGCTGGGCAATCGGTGACTCCCACTCTTTCATGCCATAGAGCACCCGTTCACGACCATGGATACGGGTCTTAAGGTCACGAATGACTCGTTCCGCTACGCCCACCGAGATGGCACCAAAACCGACGCAGAAAAACGGCATAAACGGTGCCCGATAGATCGGCTCTTCCGGATCAAACTCGCCGCCCACCGGCTGGCCGGTTTTCTTGATATGCGCCAGTGGCAATACCCGCCGCCAGGGCACGAATACCGAATCAACCCTGACCGAGTGACTGCCAGTGCCACGCAGGCCAAAGGGGTTCCAGTCATTAAGAATTTCAATTTCTGAGGTTTTCACGGTGACCAGGCTTGGCTGGCGCTCGTCGTGACCTGGAATCTCTACGAACGCACCCAGGCCAATCCAGTCATCCCAGCCAACTCCGCTACCAAACTTCCACTCGCCGGAGAGTTTGACCCCACCTTCAACATATTCAACTTGGCCAATCGGGAAGAAAATATCTGCAGTGAAGCCGTCCGAGTCATAAATTTCCTTACGGCCCTCCGGTGGCAAATAGGCAACCCACTGTTCGTGCAAAGAGGTGAAATAGGTTAGCCAGGCCGCAGAGGCGTTATAGCGAGCCACTGTTCGAACCACTTCAGAGAAAGTACGCGGCCCCAGTCCAAAACCGCCGTAGCGTTTTGGCCGCAACAACTTATGCATTTCAGCGTCGTGAACCACGCCCCGTAATGTATTCGAGAAACTGCCATTAATTTCCGCGTCGGCCACTTCCAGTTCGGCCTGCTCACCGATCAGGGTGGCACGCTTAATCATCTCTTCATGGTTCATCGTTCAGGCTCCTCTACCGTTATTATTAAAATCTCTTCACCTATTATCTAACACCAGGCTAGTTATCTAACACCAGGCCATTTTACTCAACTAAAAAAATAGCCTCGCCATGTTAAGGCTGCTGTTTGGTCGCCAGGCAACCGGTAGGCCTTTGATACTGGGCTTAGCCAGGTTCAATCCATATCCGGCTACCCGTTTTGATTTTTTCAGCCTATTGCGACCTAACTTGGCAAGCCGTTACCATGGATCCTTGCTCAGCTCACGATCCTGCGTTCGGAATCGCGATTTGACCGGCACCGTTAAACAAGCCAGGTAAATTCATTTTTAGGGAGAGAGTGATGGACCCAGTCATGCCCCAACCAGCGTTGTTTGATCCAGACCAGCTGGTGACAGAAGACAAAATTCACAGCGCTATCTACACCAGCGAAGATATCTTTGAGCTGGAGATGGAGCGCATTTTCCACAGCTCCTGGATGTACCTGGGTCATCATAGTGAGATACCCAATTCCGGCGATTACCAGGTGCGCCAGATTGGCCGCCAGTCGGTGATTATGGTGCGCGGCGATGATGGCAAGGTGCGGGCATTAATGAATCACTGCAGTCACCGCGGCATGGCGATTTGCGAAGCCGAAGGCGGCAACGAGAAGTTTTTTCGTTGCTGGTATCACGGCTGGGTCTACGGCACCGACGGTACGCTTAAAGATGTGCCAAAACAAAACGGTTACAGCGAGAGTTTTAATAAAGCTGATTTCAGCCTCGCTGAAGCCCCCTGGTCGCAGGATTATCGGGGTTTTCATTTCGTTAGTCTGGCTGATCCGGGCATCGACTTCGATGACTACCTGGGTAACGCCAAGGCTTACATTGACCCATTTTTAGATGCCTCACCTGAAGGTGAAATAGAAGCCCTGGCCGGCGTCCACCGTACCAAGTATTACGGCAACTGGAAGTTTGTCGGCATGGACGGCTACCACCCCCACTTTACCCATAAATCGGTGCTCGATATGTGGGCCAAACAGAAGGGCAACAACCTCGGCGCTACCCATCGCGGCGACCCCTTCGCCGACGACTCCGGCAACCTGACCCGCGACATGGGCAATGGCCATGTCATGCTCGATTTTTATCCCGGCCGAGAGCAACATTACGAGCCCTATCTAGAGGGACTGGTCAGCACTCCTTCTGGCAAAGAATATGTAGCGGCGATGGAGGACTTTCACGGCAAAGAAAAAGCCCGTGAACAACTGATATGGGCCGGCGACCCCCATGCGGGCATCTATCCCAATATGCAGCTGATCAATATTCAGATTCGCATCATCCGCCCCATTAGCGTCAACGAAACCGAAGTGCTGATGTTTCCCACCCTGCTCAAGGGCGCACCCGAAGAGATCAATGCCACCCGGCTGCGCCACCACGAGTCGTTTTATGGCCCAGCTGGTACCGGTGCGCCGGATGACGCCGAGCTATTAGAGCGTAACCAGATTGGCCTGCATTCTTCGGTCAATCCGTGGCTATTCCTCGGTCGTGGCCTGGATCGGCAATACCGGGATGACAATGGCGACCTGGTAGGACTGGTGTCTGATGAAGTGACCCAGCGCGGACAACTCAAAGCCTGGGCAACATTAATGGGTCGAAGCCAAACCTAGCGGGCTAATCCACACCGCGCCGTTTTTTGCTCACAACTGATTTAAGGATAGCTGTTATGGATAGCCTGACTGACCAGGTAAGCCGATTTCTGTTTCACGAAGCCGACCTGATGGACGAACACCGCTTTGAAGAATGGCTTGCGGTTTGGGCACCGGAAATCACCTACTGGGTGCCCTGTAACGCTGACGATATTGACCCCAATCGCCAGGTATCGATTATTTATGATGATCGAACTGGTCTGGAAAATCGTATCGCTCGATTGCAAAGCCCCTCGGCCCACTCGCAAATACCCAAATCCAAACTACGCCGACTGATCAGTAACGTGGTTGCTGACGACATAGCCAATGGCGATATCGAAGCCAGCTGTAACTTTATCGTTGCCGAGTCTCGCCACCATCGCCAGGTGATGTTTGCTGGCAAGGCCCGTTACCTGTTTGAAAATGGTGCCGATGGCCTGTTAATCAAACAGAAAAAAGTGCTGTTGATCGACAACGACGATTACATCAACAATCTAAGTTTTATTATTTAGTCTTAACCAGCTGACATAGCGCCAAACAACGCGGAGATTAATCATGAGCGATGCTAATTCCCCGGTAACTCTCGACCCCCAGGTGGCAGCGCTGATGCAGATGCAGGCAGCCGCTAACCTGCCACCTATGGAATCAATGCCGCCCGAGGCCGTGCGCCAGGGCTTTCGCATGCAATCGACCATGACCGCAGCGCCGCCTGCCGAAATGGCATCGGTGGTTAATCAGCTGATACCCGGTGACCAAGCTGACCTGCCGATCCGAATCTACCAACCGATTACCAAAGTCGACGGCCTATTACCGGTACTGGTTTATTACCACGGCGGCGGCTGGGTGATCTGTGACCTGGATACCCATGACGATGTCTGCAGAACACTGGCCGTAGAAGGCGATTGTATGGCGGTCTCGGTGGGCTACCGACTGGCCCCGGAACATCCCTACCCCGCCGCGGTGGATGATTGCTGGGCAGCACTGCTTTGGGTCGCTGAGAATGGCAGCTCAATCGGTGCCGATAGTCAGCGCATTGCGGTTGGTGGTGATAGCGCCGGCGGCAACCTGGCCGCAGTAATGGCCTATATGGCTCGTAACCAGGGTGGACCCGAACTGGCTTTGCAGCTACTGGTTTATCCGGTGGTCGATCTGACCGATATGAACCGTGGTTCCTACCAGCAATTTGCTAATGATCATGGCCTCACCCTGGGTGCGATGAACTGGTTTAAAGAACTCTATGTTCCTGATCAGCAGGATCTGAGCGATCCACACATTTCTCCACTCTGCGCACCAGACCTGTCGGGCTTGCCCCCGGCTATTGTCATGACTGCCGAGGCAGATGTGCTGCGCGACGAAGGCGAGGCCTATGCTGAAAAATTAAAAGCCGCTGGCAACCATGTTGAGCACAAACGTTACAATGGCATGGTGCACGGATTTTTCTCCATGGCCGGCGTGGTCGATGTTGGCATGCAAGCCCGCAAGGATGCTGGCGTGGCACTGAAGAAGTTTTTCAACTAACCAACTCAGCAAAAAAATCAGGCGCAATCTCGGTTGCTCTCATCAGGGCAGTGCCACGCGGTTGCCGCGCAGCTGATATGCCGTTAATAACTACCCATTTTCATTCAAGGAAAGCACCTATTGTTTAAGTACAAGCTACCGCTAGTCGCGCTGTTGATGAGCGCACCAGCCATCCAGGCAGCTAATCTTGACCAGCTCACCATTACCGCCGGCGAGTCCTATCAGGCCAGCGGTGACCTCAAACTTAACCGGTTAATTATGGAAGACGGCGCCACCCTGCTAGCACCGGCCGGGGTCAAACAATGGCGCATTGAGGTTAAGCAGGCCTGGTTAAAGGGCAAATCCTTTATCAACGCCAATGGCCAATCGGGCTCCGACGGCGACATCGCGCCAGCCAAATTTGGTAAAACCTCCAAATGTGAAACCGGTAATCAGGGCATTGCGGGTGGCGCAGGCGGTAGTGGTCTTACCGGCATCACTATTCATGCCACCCTCGGCATCGAACAGTTTAGTCATCTGCAGATTAACTCCAGCGGCGGCAACGGCGGCAGCGGCGGCGCCGG
>JAESTY010000164.1 GCA_016763355.1 Immundisolibacteraceae bacterium | reverse complement strand
CTTAGACTTTATATCAATATCTTCAAGGTTAATTAGAGCAACCTCACTCACTCGCAGCCACAATTCATCAATAATGTCGAACGCCAACAGGTTTCGGTTTCTGATAAGCCTATCAAGATTCAGGTCGCAAAAAGCAGACCTAACCTCCTCAAGCTCTACGCTGTCCATAAATAACTTATCTCTGGGTGTGTATTTCAAAGTCTTGATACCATTGCGCCCTTGCCACTTTTGAAAGCTTGGCAATTCAAGCCGTGGGTTATCACCCTCGATACGATACAGCAATGTAAAGATTGCACTCAATCGCTGATTGTATGTCGCAGGGGTCATCTTGAACTTGTTTAGATGATGCTCAATTTGTGAACGCTTTAAATCTAAGCCGTCCGAAACAGGGGGGACACACTCAAATTCAAGGTACTCAATAAAACTCCACCATGCCCGTTGGTATTGGCTGTATGTGTTCTTATTCATAATGCCTTTAAGCACACGTATTTGCTCTTTTGCCGCAGTTAGAAAATCTTGGTTATTATTCATTTTCTACACCTGTCTTTGGGGTCACAATAAGCATACAGTCATCGCCATCCGTGATTGTTACAGTTGTGTCTCCATCTTTGTATGTGTAGCCACCACTAAGCCAATCTCTGTATATGTTATCAGAAGTGGTAAAGTTCACATATTCTACACCGTCTGCCTTCGCGCAGATGATTTGAATTTTCTCATGGTTATATGCAACACCGTGGAACACACTTGCGAACCATGGCAATCCGCTAACTATTAGCAGGGCGAGTACAATCATGCCCAGCACTCCAATTCCTCGCTCGATTAACGGTAACTTTTCATTCGTGTTCACTATGCACCCCTTCGCTTAAATAAGTGTTTCGCTTGGTCGTAGTGCAACCTATGCCCAAGCTTGATGATATATACATCATAGTCAGGCGCACCCCAATCAGGGTTGCCCCTTCCTTTTTCAATACCTAATACTTCCATCAAAATACGAGGTGCATCTTTACCGTACCCGTTTTTAAGCATGGTGAAGTCATAATGCTTATTCTTAATGCGAGAAGTCCAGTGTGGCTTAATTTCCCTGTACTCTTCTTTTTTTATACCCGACTTAATCATGTCCTGCCATTCCTTCTTAATCGGAAGGTGCAGTACCTTTGCATCCAAAGGTATCATCTTCATTCGTGCTACCCCTCGCTTTGTCCCTGTGTCATACAGCTTATACAAGTGATTATCAGGGCATGTTAATACCCCTGACCGCCATTTATGCATAGGGACGGCAAGTTCATGGTAAGCTGACGGGGAAAGCTCTTGTGAATGTGTGATTACCATATTCTCCAAGATGCTTGCTGATTCATGGTCTGTCAGGTACTTAGGTATCAAAACCTTAGTATCAATCATCACTGCCGCCCAAAAAGAACTGTCTGCACAAGTAACCCTCGCTTGGTATCGCATTCAAGTTTGTCATAAGTCATGCTCATCATGGTTGTGATGTAGTATCGGTATTTAATATCAAGTGAAGGTACAAAATCGGGATTGTTTTCGCGCAGGTAACTTTTAAACATGATGACTGCGCCCTTGATTGCTTCAACCCCCAAGTCATCGCTCACTGTGAATGCGAGAGCAATAATGTTTGCATCTATCTTACAGAGCTTGTCGAGTTCAGAAACGGTTGATTCGTCCATTACCACCCCCTATATGTTTGCATAAGGTTGGTCAGGGCCTCAAGTTCAGGGCAACCAGCAAAGAACGCTGCCACAGTACCCATGCTTGGTGTAGCTGAATCCACAGCCCGTGCTAAATATTCGGTGTCCGACCTGTTGTAAAACGAATAGAGTGAAAGCAAATATACTCGCTCACTACTGCTTACTGAAACAAGTTCTTTGGCAAACAATTCGTACACTGGACGAATGTCATTAAGCGAAGATGCTTCTTTAACCTGTTCTGAGTTGAGCACCCCAAACAACTTGAAGTGACCTGTGTATTTCAGAAGCCCAAGTGCCTGTTTCCATGCGTTTAAGAAATCTTTTGATTCATCCATTGTTATACCCTCAGTTTGAATTGCAAATATGAGCCGACCATGCCGCCGATGATATACGCGGCTACAATCGTATAATCACCATCCAAGAACCCTTTGATGCCAAGTGCGCTTGCAACAAGCCATACCGCTTGAATAGCGCCCGTTATACACACTGCATGAGCCACCTTCTGCCCTGCAATTTTCCGTATATTCAAATGCTTGAGGAAAACCAAAGCAAGCTGTGCTGCAAAGACAATGGCAACCTCAAGCACTGTGATTTTCACCCTCTTTGATGATACGCTCTGCAAGGGCAACTGGTATCTTATATTGTGCTGCAAACACACTTACGTCTGTATATACCCCTGTTTTCCAATCATTGTACATCTCAATCTTTTGGCTTCGTTTTATTTTTCCCATTGGTTAATGCCTCCCTTTCTTTGTCTCTTTTTAATAATCTCGAATCTTTACGCAATTTTCTGCGGTCAGCCCTTGTTTTGGCAGTAATGAGTTCCAAGTTGCGCCATGCGTTGCTTCGCCCCTTTATGTGGGCGACAAGCTCCGTAGGGTTACATCCTGTCTTGATCCACCACGCCAGCCTATTCGCTCGGTACTTGTTGCCATTGATGGATATAACACGCACCCCATCTTTATTGATATGCCCAGCAACCTTTCCCGCCACACACCTTCGACCTGCTTGTGATGTCCATGTCAATGCGCCTGTGTCCTCGTCATACTTTAGAATATCACGAAGTTCACCTGTGCTTAGCTTACCGTTCTGTTTGTTCACACTTTGCCTCTTTATGGCACTCGCTACATTCGTGTACACAATCATTTTCATATTGTGTGGCAGGGTCATCAATCTCGGAATGATTGGTCGCCCCGCAATACGGGCAATCCCACACATATCGCTCTTCTGTAGTTGCTGTAAATGTTTTCATGTTAGCTCCTTTTTTGAATGGTATTTTATGCAGTCTTTAGCGTTATCAAACACCAATTCACGCCCTGATAGTGCAAGCTTGATACCCATTCGCATACTGGTCTTAACAAAGCTATTGGCTTCACCGCTGAGTAGCATGTGACCTGCACATTGTCTTAACTTTACTTTTCCATCATGCGCTGTCTTGTGGCATACAAAGCTTTCCTGCTTAATGATTTCATCCATCCTATCTGCACCAAGCCACCCCTTTAATGTGTCTTTACGAAAAGGGCATTGTAGGCATGGTTTATTCATGTTTGGCAACCTCAAGGGGCTACCCAGTCAAGTGCATCTTTGTGTACCAAATCTTTTTGCAGGTATTCCTTTCTGCGCTGCTTCCCTTCATGGTCGTAGCTAATCACCATTGCACCGCCATTCTTTTTGTCGTTTACCGAGCGCACAGTGAATACACGCTCAGTTGAGCCATCTTTGAGCTTCACTTGTTGCCCGATGTAGAATTTAGCCATCTTAGATATATACCTTAGTCAAATGGTGCATGTCAAACTCATCGTCCGTGTACAACATGCAAAATTGGTCGCCCACCCATTCAAAAGCTGCATTTCGTGCCACAGTGTAGCTTGGTGCTTGGATGACCAATGTATCCTTGTGACCCACGGGCTTGCCGTTAATCATGTGTTGATGTGCGCTACCAAAGGTTACATAGAATGTATGTAGTGTTTTGCCAAGGTTTAGCTCTAGGGTACGCATGATTCGTTCGTGCATAGGCTTCCATGTTTCATTCGGTAGTTCTTCAAGCGTTTTTTCAACTTCGGGAGCATTGCCACGACAAACTGCCCCAATAATTTCATCAGCAATCTCATCGGCGTTGCAGTTGATTAAAGGTAACAAAAGTGCTGCAACCTCGCTTGATACGCCGCTTGCGATATATTTGCCATCACCGTTAATTAAACAGTTGTTTTCATGCTTTACGTCAAAAAGCTTTAAGATTTTGTCTTTTTCGGCTTCGCTCATGTCTCTATCCTTTATTTTGCGTTTATGTCTATTTTGTTACTTTCTGCGCCTCTCAGTTCCTAATAATATCGCATTGAGCCAAGAGCGCAAGTTTTCATTTTTCGTGTTTCCTATATTACTACACAACCACCTTCCTCATAATACTGATTATAGGGAAGGTTGTTTGGTGGTATTACTGCACCTTCGGGTTCGGGTGTTGTCTGTGTATTATTAGGAACTCGCCGCGTGAGGATGTGCGGTAGCTTGCTATTTGTTGCACTTATGGTACAATACCACCTCAACAGGGTGGAGCGCGATACATCTTGTTATTTGGCTACAATTGCACGTTTGCTTAAAAGAGGTACGAATTATGTCAAACATTGATGTGAATAAAGAAAAAGCATATTTAGATAGTGTTGGCGCAGGAGAGGACGCTGCATGTCCATTTTGCATGGATACGTCAATAACTCGTGACCCATCGACCTTTGACCTCTTAAATGCGTCTATTGATGTATCCTGTGGCAAATGTGGGGAAACATGGTCAGAGTGCTATCAGTTGGTTGGTTTAACATGAGTATGGATGAATGCCCCAGGTGTAAAAGGTTTGTATTTAGTTTTGACCAGTTTTGCCAGTGCAAGCTTTTTAAGATCATCGACCATGAAGATGATGATGAGGAAATTATGCAATATGGTGAAAGTGAAGATAGCGCGGCAGAAGCTTACGCGAAAGCTATTAACGAAAATTGCGACTATGTGTTAATGGATACATCAAGGCTCATCACAGTCGGAGGCAAACGGTTTAGCATAGGTGCTGAAGCTGATATACGCTATTCAATTAATGAGCTTGACAGTGAGTAGGTCGAGCACATGCGACCCCAAGAAATGTGAATGTGTCGAGTGTGGATGGAAAGGTAAACGGGCAACTAAATATGTGAATGTTAAACCGTGTCCGCGCTGCAATGGGTGGAACACAGTTAAAGAAAAGGGTGTGACGGATGGTTCAAAGTGAACAAAAGAGCTAAAAGTATGCTAAGGATGCTGATACGCAAGTATAGGCAAGCAGAATCGACTGATATTTGGGGCTACAGTGGAAGGCAGTGTGATGGTGTTCACATGCCTTACAAGCACGTTACTCAAGAGGGATGCAGGGCAAGCTTTTTGTATGGCAATAATGACTACAAAAAGGTTTTAAGGTGCGTTAAGACGAATGGGCATAGAGGCAGATGCATTGATGTCGAAGGAAATAGGTTTTGGAAAGTGAATTAAAATTAAAACAAGAAATCTATGGTAAAGGAGAAGGTGGATGACGAATAAAGAAATATTGGGGGCAGTAGCGGTGGCAACTGCGTTGCTTGTGGCAATCTTTTTGATGAGGGGTGCGGGTGATGATGCGGGTGGTAGTGTGCTTTACGGCGAGCATATTAGATATGCTATCCCAACTTCGGGGGATGGTGCGATAAGGGTAACGGAGTGGACACCAAAGACGGCTCGGAACATAAGGTGTGTAGCCATCACTCATCGCCGTGGTGCGGGCGTGACGTGTTTTGAAGTAGAAGGGAGAGGCAAGTGAAGATTGGCAACATAAACTGGCAAGATAATGGAGGGCCTGTGCTATGGCAGTGGTAACTAATAAATCGTGCTTGATCGTTGTAGCCGCTTTTGTCGGCATTGTTTTGTTGCCGATTGCAGGTGTCACCATATTTTCTTATACAGAGCGCAATCAAACGCGCATAACTAAAGCAATGAGCGAACTTGAAGGTTATTCTAGCTGCGTTAAAGGTTATAGTTTCACTGAGCCTTGGTTTTTCAGTGACCGCCGAACGCTGTCGGCACTTCTTAAAAAAGGGAACGTGCCAGAGTACCGCGAGAAACTGGAAGAAGCTAAAACATATTGTTACCCGCATGAGCTTAAAAAGAAGATTAGAGCTAAAGAAATTGAATATTACCTCTCAAAAACTGCGGCAGATGATGTGAGGAATATTGTGCGTATCATCCAAGCAGACCCAAGAGATATGAAAATTATAGAAGTGTGCCGCCAAATTGAAGCATTGGGGTTTTTGGTGGAAATTGAGGGTGAGGAAATCCTAGTAAAACCTACATTAAAAGAGCCAGTAGGAGGCGAGATACGTCTGTATAACAGGATACAGTCTATTAAACACAGGGTAGAAGACAAAATTAGGCTTGTAAAATTAGCTCGTAATATTGCTGACAACAACAAAAAGGGTGAATAATGGCAATGCTTAAGAGACCACGCACAAGCTTGGCGCAATGGGGCGTAAACTCACAAATTTGGAAATTGCTGAACTAACCGCCTTTTTTGAGGCGTTGAATAACAGAGAATATGAATTAAAATTGAAACAAGAAATATATGGCTCTTTTGAAATATGAGTGGGTAGCGATTATAATTTTGACATTTCATAGGGATTAGGATTTCGAGATCATGCAAAAGTTATTTGAAGCAGCATTGGGCATTACATCACCTTG
>JAESTY010000163.1 GCA_016763355.1 Immundisolibacteraceae bacterium | reverse complement strand
GTAGGAATATAGCACTGGCAAAGATCTGCTCACAAGTTTTGGCTGAAAATCTCAGACTTTAAAAAAATAGCCACTATTAATTTAGAGTGGTTAATTCATCAGGCTTCACCTGGTGAAAAATGCTGCTGTCTGTCAGTTGAGCTCTGCAGTTGAGCTCTGCGGTTGAGCCTGGGCAATACCAGCATTGGCCCCGGCGCAACAATCTTCATCCGGTTGTTAGCGTTAAGGCTCTAGCGCGTGGGATACAATAACGTCCCTATGCAGCCACCAGATCTTGTTCAGAAAACTCAACAAAACAATAGCCAGGTGGACTCGAACCAACCCGCAGCTGCCTATCTAGAAATTGGCTTTGAGTCTCTGAAATTCGTTTACGTTAGCGTGCCTCGCGCCTTAATACTCGTCACCCTGCTTTCTACCCTACTAGTTGCCCTGCTCTGGCAGCAGGTACCCACCGATGTTCTGTTGGGCTGGTGGATCTGCATCACTATTATCTCAGCGGTGAGGATCAAATTAACCCGCCAATTTTTCCAACAAAAACTTTCACAACGGTCATTGCGCTACTGGCAAGCCTCGCTCTGTTTCTGGTCGACCTTGTCTGCATTGATCTGGGGCTTGTCTGTCTGGTTATTTTCTCCGTTTGCCGGAGATGAATTTCTGCCGGTGATTATGATCATGCTGGCGAGCGTCTGTGGAGCAACCGCAACCCTCTCGGTATTGCCCAGACTATTTCTTGCCTATTCCTGCGCGACCTTGCTGCCGCTGGTGACCTGGCTTTTCTTAACCGAGCCTGTGCAGGGAACCGCATTGGGGGTCATCGTGCTGTTCTATTTTCTGTTTGTGAATACGGTTAGTCGATTGACTCGCAACGCGTTGCAGCGGAGCATCGAACTGTCCAACGAGCTAGTGGTAGCTAAAGAGCAGGCTGAAAAAGCCAACCGGGCGAAATCTGTGTTCCTTTCGTCAATGAATCACGAATTACGTACACCGCTGACAGCGATACTTGGGTTTAGTGAACTACTTCAGCGAGCTGACCTCAATAGCCACAATCTGGAACGGGTAAACCATATAAAAAAAGCCAGTGAACACCTCCGGGGTATGATCGATGACATTCTCGATATTAGCCGGGTAGAGGCTGGTAGTTTCGAGCTGAATTATGACTCGGTGAGTATTGCCGGGCTTATAACGGATGTTGGGGAAATGCTCGCCCCACTAGCCCGAGATCATCGTGTCGAAATTCAGGTTGATATCAGCTGGAGCAAGCCGATTTTCGGCTATCTCGATGAAAAAAAATTAAAGCAAATCATGCTCAACCTGACCTCAAATGCGATCAAGTACAACCAACCTGGCGGCAAGGTCACGCTTACCGGCAGCCTGGAACCCTCTGATAGATTAAAGCTTGCTATTACAGATACTGGAACCGGCATTGATGCTGACAATCTAGAACTGATTTTTCAACCCTTTGAACGACTTGACTCAGCCCGGTCAGATATTATTGGCGCCGGCATCGGTTTATCCCTGTGCAGACAACTGGCAACGGCAATGGGCGGCACCATTGGTGTCACCAGTATTGCTGGCGAGGGCAGCACCTTTTGGGTCGAACTACCGCTCGGTTCAACCGAACTCACTAAATCGAACAACAATCGAGAAACGCTAGTGGACTCGCCTGTTGAGGTAACCGATATTGATCTGACCATCATCTATATCGAAGACAACCTCATTACTCAGCAGCTGTTAAGTGAAATCCTTGCTCCATTTCCAAATCTAAAATTAATCATGGCTGCTGATGGAGAAACAGGCTATCAAGCAGCCCTGGAGCATGTTCCCGACCTGGTGCTGCTCGACCTAGATTTACCCGTGTTAAGTGGTCGCGAAGTCTTGACCAGACTACGAGAAAACCCAACAACGGCTAAAATTAAAGTCGTCATAGTCAGCGCCAGCGCCATGAGCACCGACATTGACGAACTAAAAGCGCTCGGGTCCGACGGCTATATCACCAAGCCATTTGATAACCAACGGCTCATCGAATTACTGAGTAATTCAACCAGGCTAAAAACGTTATCCTAGCCAGGCATGCTATCGGGCTGAGCAAATTCAAATTATTGCCGCCAAACACAGTTGTGCCCTATTAGGTCTTTAGCAGTCCTCACCAGGGTCAGAAAACCTGACTACCTTAAATAGTTACACGGAGCTAAAAAATCAACATCACCGATTTCGACTCGCTTAAAGCCGTCGCCAAACAACAACCTGAACCGCAGAGATTATTATTCGTTTTTTTACGGGCCTCTCTGCCTGAAGACCACAACCAAGAAGAAGAAGCTAATTTTCATGCTGGCGGCGGCGGTGAGCTAGCGCCCATCATGACTGTTGATAAAACCCTGGATGAATTAGGCTCCTTTGACGAACTGGTGACCGAATCAGAAATGATGGACAAAGACTGGCAGATTGTTCTGATAGCCGGGCTTTCCGGCACTAACGGCACGCCACCAAGCGCTGAGGATGCAGAAAAACCCATTGAGACCATGATCGATACGGTTCGTGAAGGAAGAGACCTATCCAAATACCTGGCTCTGGACAGGGACGGAAATCCAGTACATTTCCAGTAACTTTTTCTAAACCACCCGCCAGAACTCAGTCAATGACCGCAGATTATTTCGAGCAAAAAGCTGATAGCTACGAACAAACCGGCCACCGAGTAAAAAACGTACGGAAAATCGCCGATGTCATGGTCAGCCGTATCGATCGGTTTTACTCCATGCTTTCAGCCGGCGGCTTTAGCTCTCTCGCTGACCTGGAACCTGAAGATGGCAGCTTTTACACCGAAGACACCGGCGTGTTTCATTGTGGATTCGAACCAGAAACACTGATTAATTTAGCCGCTTCTGCTGGGTTTAAGAACATCGAAGCCACCACCGTCAGCGCTGTGCACAAGCCTCAGGGGAATTACCCGGTCCAGTTACTGACGGTAACCCGATAAACTTGGTTAGCGCAATTCGTGCCCACCATCAAAGCATGTAGAAATCGAGCAGCGCTGGCACCAGGTCATTTTTCAGCAAGATTCGTTTGTGGGTAATTAACCAGTCATCACCCTGACGCCGCAGGGTCAATTCATAATCACCAAAGTTAACCAGCCGCTCACCTCGGTGGGGCTGAAAATACTGCACCATCCAGTTGGCTTCGACGCTGATGGTCGCCACCTCAACTGATGAAGCAACTATATTAGTGATGAAGTGAGTGGTTCGCGGTAACGGCATCGCCGTGACCGATTTACCCGATTCGACCCGCATCACCCGTTCTTCTAGCCCGCGCCGAGAACTGTGATAAATCTGTGAAAGTTCCTGATCAGGATCATCGGTGGGCTCATCTTCATTACGCCAGCCTGGCACCCAAAAGGTAGCGTCGTCGGCGTACAGGCCTAGCCAACCGTTCCAGTTGCGCTGATCTAGATATTTACTTTCTCGATAGAGCAGCTGGGTAGCGATTGCAGTGGCATCGAATTGAGTTTCCATCGTCACTCTCCGGCCTCCATCAGTCTGAGCCATTCCCGATAACCGGCATGAATACCGGTTTCATCGCCAAAGCCGAGACCCGCTTCATTGGCAGTCTTTCGGGCGGCGGTTAGCGATAGTCCACTATAGGAACTCGAATCCGCCGGCTCTGCAGCCATGCCTCTGGAAAACCCCTGAGGAGTGCCTGCCAGCGTGGCTGACAAGCCAGCCTGGCTGAGTTCGTACATAACATTGTCGTCTGAGCTGGCGAGCCCTCCGGTGTTAAAGAACTCCTCATACTGACGAATACGAAACCGTCTCCCCTCCGGGCTTTCGCCTTTTGGCGCCAGACAATGAGACACCATCCGAGTTTTGTCAGCGGCTAAGGGTTCCCAGGTGCGCACCTGCAACGACTGGATATCGATGATTTGCAGGTTGGGGAAGATGGTCAGATTACGCTGACGCAACATCCAGCTGAGTCGGTCTTCACCGACCGCATCCCTAACCCGTTCAAAGTTCTGTTGGTCATAAGGCAACGGCCGGCCGGCCGGATCCTGTCCTGGGGCGCCCTTCGACCATGACATGGCGTGACCACGGTCAAAACTCACCGTACCCGCAACAATGCGGTGATCATCAGTTGAAAACTGCTGGATATGCTCAGGAACATCCCGGGGTGGACGCTGACGAACAATATCCACGAACGATGCATGGGTCGAGGCAAAGTGATAAGCATCAAGGCCGTTTTCAAACTGTAGTTTCCAGTTACCATCGAAGGTGTAGCGCGAGCCGCCGGATACAAATTCCAGTCCATCCGGTGCCTGATCAGCCACCAGATCGATTAATGCTTTAGCACCACCAAGATGATCACTCAGGCTCGGCACCTGCACGGAGAGCGAACCAAACAGAAAGCCTCGGTAACTTTCCAGCCGCGGAATCGGCACCAGGTCATGGTTCTGCTGATTAAAGTCCTCCGGATACTGACCGGTTTGCTGGTCAGTCAGATTAACCATGGCCCCACTGCTGCTATATGTCCAACCGTGATAAGCGCAGGCATGAAACTTTTTATTACCGCTAGCTCTGGGGCACAGCAAAGTGCCGCGATGACGACAGCTGTTCAAAAACCCACGAATCTCACCTTGCTCATCTTTAGTAATCAATACTGGTTGACGGCCGATGTTTCGGGTTATGAAATCATGGGGTTGCTCGACCTCACTGGTTAAACCAATAAACACCCAGGTGGCTTCAAAAACACGCGCCATTTCAAGTTCGAACAGCTGCTGGTCAAGATAGACATCCCGGTGAACTCTGAACACACCCTCATCGGGGCGGTCGTCGATTAGTGCCTTAAAGTCTCTCGGGTCTGGGTGAGCAGTCATTAAATGTTGCCTTTCAAGTTTAATCGGAGTGCTTCAGACCAACACAACAATCGAGTTCGGGAATCGATCACCCGAAATGCTCTGTGTAAGGGAAATCACTGCCCAAATCTACCAGCTTCTGCCTACAGAAATCATCAATCTGGATCTGCTGAGCGGCAGATATCAGCTCGGCAGATTTACCCTTTTTACCCTGGCGAATCATCTTGCCATGGGGCGGGGTTAACGGTGAACCCACACTAAAATGAAACTTATGGTCGTTATTGCGCATGTAGTCATAAGAGCTCAGTTGCAGAACCTTTTGCAACTGCGCTGCATCGAGCTCAACCCCCAGAAATTCAGCGATTTTTATCACCATAGCCTCTGGATTCTCCTGCATCTGCTCATAGGTCAGGAATAACACATTAGGACGATCCCGCCAGCCCCAGTAGCTAGCGGTAAAATCTGCCCAGGGCCGCCAGAAAGCCTGATCAGACAGATACAACCCTAGCCAGGTTGGTACCGAGGGCATCAATGGCCCCAGCATCACCGCTCGCATAAAGTGGTAGCTAGAGACAAACACATCTTTGGGGTCTCGAATCACACAGAGATATTTAGCACTCTCGGTATAAGGCACCAGTTCTGCGCAGGCATGGGTTTTGATTACCCGTTGGCCGGTTTTAGATAGTTGTAGGGGTCGAGGATCCTGCAGTGATAATCCGGCTCCGCTAGGTGGCGCCTCGTTCCAGGGAATCACGTCATAGATACAGTCAAACTCGGCCTCACCCAGGTTAATGATCTGATGGGCCACCTGCATCGCCCAGTGAGTGCCGCTCTTGAAATAGGAACAAACCACCACATCTCCAGATCCTGGCTGATAGTTGGAGAAAGATTGCTCAGCCTGCGCATCAATACGTTGTTTAATCGGGGTGAAATAGCGCCGAAACAGAGCCCTTTCTAGCCCCAATAACCGAACTGTTTTCATCAAGATCGGTAGCAAAGCAACCAACGGCCGAGCTTTTCGACGCTTTTGATCAACCAACTGGCGCTGCTGATTGCGTACGCTATGTAAATCATCAAAGTTGATCTCGTCCATCCCCGGCCCCCTGGTTTCGATTTATCGTAGCGGCAATATAAAGGGCTAGCCACCGATCTGACAATTATCTGCTTTACCAAAACTAGCTTTTTTAACTGAAATCGCTACCCTGTGCGCCGCTACCAGGGAGGGAGCAATAAAACCCGGTTCAATCCCGGTCATGGATGAGTTACCAAAATGAACAACCTATCGATCAACGGCGTCAATATCGCTTATCGCACCACTGGCAGCGGCACACCCGTACTCATGGCCCACTGTTCTAGCGACAGCCATCGCCAGTGGATGTTTGTTGACCATTTGCTGCCTGATCATCAACTAATTGCACCGGATTTAATTGGCTATGGTGGTTCCGATAGCTGGCCTACCCCTGGTGATATGCCTTTCAACGCGGATGCCCAGGTTATCGATTCACTAATCCAGCAGGCCGGTGAACCTGTTCATTTGATTGGTCACTCCTATGGTGGGGCCATGAGTCTGGAAACCATCGTGCTGCAATTGCAGCAAAACCGGCTTCAGGTAAAAAGCCTGCTACTGATCGAACCGATCTATTTCCACCTGCTTAAGAACAGTATCTATGCGGATCAGTGGCAGGCGGTACAGGCAATCGGCGATAGCTGTGTGGCCTGTATCAATGCAGGCGACCTGGCCGGCGCGGCGGATATTTTCATGGGTTTCTGGATCGGCGATGGCCAATGGCAGCAGATGCCAGAAAAACATAAGCAGATGATCATTCCAACCATGGCCAAAGTCGGCGATGAGTTTCGTGGTCTTGACCGCTTTACCAGCACCATGAGTACTTTCGATGCGCTAGATATCCCGGTGACGGTGGTTCGAGGCCAGCACTCCCCAGAGCCTGCCCGAGCCGTTGCCGAACTGCTGGCCCATCAGATCAGTCAGGCCGAACTACTAGAAATAGCCGGTGCCGGTCATATGATTCCCCAAACTCATCCTGCAGAAATCGGCGACATCATCACCGCTTTTAAAGATCGTCACTGGTAGCGCTATTGCAGTCGGTGCAAAACGATATAATTCGCGCCGAACCAAAACATCAATTCGCTGGCAAGTTACTGAGGAGCACAACAACATGGCTGGGTATTCACCAATATCATCACTGGGTTACTTTATATTTGGCGTGTCAGACCTGGCCAAATGGGAAGACTTTGCGGTCAATATTCTTGGCACCCAGGTTGGTATTCGCAACAGCAACAGCCTTGGACTGCGAATCGACGACTACGAACAGCGCATACTGTTGATTGAAGACGGCAGCGATGACCTGCAGGCCCTCGGCTGGGAATTCGATACCGAGCCACAGTTAGAAGCTTACGTTGAAAAACTACGTGATCGAGGTATCGAAGTTACGGTGGCTGATGAAGCCACCACTTCCCTACGCCGAGTCGATAAACTCTATAGCTGTCTTGACCCAGACCGCTGGCGTCATGAGTTCTACTACAGCCCAAGTGTTGTTGCCTTAAGTAAACGATTTAGCTCACCAATCGTCACCAATGGTTTTGTTGCCAATGAACTCGGTGCGGGTCACCTGGTGGTGATTGCAAAAGATGGCGCTAAGACCAATAACTTTTATCAGCAGGCCCTGGAATTCACCATCAGCGATTACATCAAGGGTGAAATTGCTCCCGGTGGCCCGGTGCTCGACGCCACCTTTTATCATGTGGCCAGCGGCCGCCATCACTCTATCGCCGTTGCCGAAGCGCCGGTTCCGCAGCACATCGACCACATGATGCTGCAGGTTAACGACCTCAATGACGTGGGTTTGGCACTCGATCGATGTATGGCCGCGGGCGTGCCGATTCGCATGGGCATGGGCCATCACCCCAACGATCAGATGACCTCTTTTTATATGCAAACACCGTCCGGATTTGCCTGTGAATTTGGCTGGGGCGGTGTGATTGTTGATGATGATAACTGGGAAGTAGTGCGCTACTCAGAGCTTAGCGATTGGGGTCATCAGCCAATGATGGCCCCACCCGCCTGAAATTAAGTCGCCCGCTCCTACCTAACTGCCCAGTCATTGCTGGGCAGTTAGGTATTAAAATCTGCTGATATCCACCTTCTGGCGTTGCCGACTCCAGCTCCCAGGTTGATCAGTAAACACGCCGGCAATTATCTCGTCGCAACCGCCGCACTTGCCGGTACCTGTCTCGTCGGTATTTGACACGCTTGTATCAGCTAACGCCCACTCGCCTAGCTGATACCAATCCCGTTCAATTAACCGTATTCCACAATTGGGACAGTAGGTGCTGCTACCCACAGGATCGTGAACATTACCGGTGTAGACATATTGAAGCCCATTTGCCAGCGCAATATCCCGCGCTCGGTTCAGAGTTGGCGCCGGGGTTGCAGGGATGTCCCGCATTTTCCAGTCCGGATGAAAGGCGGAGAAATGTAACGGCACTTCCACACCAAGGTTTTTCACCAGCCAGCGACTGAGCTGATCAATTTCATCCTCGGAATCATTTTTACCCGGAATTAATAAGGTGGTGATTTCTAGCCAGGCCTCAGTCCGATGGTAGATATATTCCAGAGTCTCGAGCGTTGCGGCCAGCGTGCCACCGCAAAGCCGCCGATAGAAGTCTTCACTAAAGGCTTTCAGGTCAACATTAATGGCATCCATAGCCCCAAAAAGCTGCTGCCGAGGCTGATCACAAATATAGCCGGCAGTTACTGCCACCGCCTTAATGCCTTGCTCTCTGGCCACAGCAGCCACATCCACTGCATATTCAAGAAACACCACAGGATCGTTATAGGTAAAGGCAATGCTTGCGCAATCATGAGTACGGGCCGCTGCTACTAGCGCATCTGGCATCGCCCAGGCCGAGAGAATATCGGTCTCTCGCGATTTGGAAATATCCCAGTTCTGACAGAATTTACAGGCCAGATTACAGCCCGCGGTGCCAAACGAGAGCACCGACGACCCCGGCAAAAAATGGTTCAACGGCTTTTTTTCGATCGGGTCAATGCAAAACCCGGTTGATCGTCCATAGCTGGTTAAAACAATTTCGCCATTGCGCTCGGCGCGCACAAAACAGGCACCCCGCTGGCCTGTGTGGAGTCGACAGTGACGGGGGCAGGCATCGCACTGAACTCGGCCATCGTCCAGAGACTGCCAGTAATCGGTGTTGACCACGCCTGGCTCAAGTTGTTGTCTCATTGAAATTCTCCATCAAGCTTAAGAACCCACCTACCGAACCTTAGAAGTAACCTCGTTTCCTTTGCCCAGCTATGTGAGTAGCATAAACAACTATCACCCCCTGGTTAGTATCTGACATTAAGTAATTGGCCGAACTATTCCATGCCCCATTACAACGGCAGGGGCTGGCCAGGAGCGCTCAATGACTACGCCAGGATCGGACCACCTACCCAACATGGGAAAACTCGGCATGACCAAAGTTCGATCTGCTGCAGTGGCCGGGACTTTCTACCCCGATCAGCCGCACCACTTACAGTCAGCCGTCAGGACTTACCTGAGCCCTGATGGAAATAATGCTAACCCGACGAACTTATCGACGAATAAGGCCCTGATCGTTCCCCATGCTGGCTATCGCTATTCCGGTGGTACCGCTAGCTATGGATATCGGCGTTGGATACCGCTTGCCGACCAAATTCGCCGGGTGATATTACTCGGCCCGCCCCACCGCGAGCCGGTACACGGCATTGCCCTGCCAGACCAAACTCATTTTGCCACTCCGTTAGGCCTGGTCGAACTCGACCAGGCCGCCATGACTCGCATTGAACAGTTCGATTTTGTTTACCGTTCTAATTCAGCGCATCAACTCGAACACAGTCTCGAGGTCCAGTTACCCTTTCTACAAACGCTATTGAATAATTTCACTCTGGTGCCCCTGCTCATCGGCGAATGCAGCTTCCAGCTAGTGGCTCAGGTGTTAGACCTACTATGGGGTGACGATGAAACCGTCATTATCTGTAGTAGCGACCTCAGTCACTTTCATCCCGACCAGCAGGCCCGCGATCTTGACCAGAACACGGCTGATCTTATTAGTGCTAAACAGCCGACCCTAACCAGCCAGCAGGCCTGTGGTTGCCGATCCATTAATGGTCTGTTGGAGGCCGCAAGGCAACGCGACCTAACGGTAGAAAAATTACATTACAGTAACTCTGGCGATAACTCCGGTGACCTTAATCGGGTGGTTGGCTACGGGGCCTTTGCAGTTGGTTAAGTTGGCCCCCTTAACCCCAGAGCAGCGCCAGATATTGTTAAAACTGGCCGCTGAAAGTGTCGATGTTGGCGTCAACCAAGGACATCACCTGTCAATCGAGATCACAGATTATCCGCAGGCCCTGCAGGTTCAACTGGCCTGCTTCGTCACGCTGCACCTTAATGGCAAATTACGCGGCTGCATCGGCAGCCTGGCACCGCAAAAACCGCTGGCTGAAGCCGTGATCGATGCGGCTTACAATGCTGCTCTGGCCGATAGTCGATTTGCTGCGGTTGAACAACAGGATGCCAGTAAGTTGAAGATCGACATATCGGTATTATCTTTGCCTGAAACCCTGACCGTCACCTCAGAGTCTGAACTGTTAACCAAAATCCGGCCGGGTATCGATGGGCTGACCCTAAGTGAAGGCCTGCATCAAGCAACTTTTCTACCCAGCGTCTGGCAACAATTACCCCAACCCGCCGAATTTGTGAAACAACTAAAACTTAAGGCTGGGTTTGCCAGTGATTACTGGTCTAATCAGATTCAGGTCAGCCGGTATACCACTGACTATTTTTCCGCTTAACACTTGACCCGGCTGAACCAAAATTAAAGCGCTCCCTGCGACCAAAACCACTCCAAACTGGTGCAGGTTAATCGTAAACTAGCGGCTTTTATCCACTCGGCAACTATCCACTCTTGCATACCCTTAACCCCCCTCAGGCCGACGCTGTTCGCTACCTCGACGGCCCCTTACTGGTGCTGGCCGGTGCCGGCAGCGGCAAGACCCGGGTTATCACCCGCAAGATCCGCTATCTGATTGAAAAAGGCGGCATACCCGCGCGCAACATACTTGCGGTGACCTTTACCAATAAAGCCGCCCGTGAGATGCAGAGCCGGGTAGCTGAACTTTGCCAGGGTATTAACCGGCGTGGTCTATCGGTCTCAACTTTCCATACTCTGGGCCTCAACATGATTCGGCGCGGGCCGTCAGATTTTGGCCTCAAGCCAGGTTTTTCTATCTACGACGATGGCGACACCCTGTCGTTACTCAAAGAGCTCAGCGGCAACACCCTGGCCGGCGATAGCGAAATTTTAAAGACCATGCGTTATCGCATTGGCGACTGGAAAAACCGGTTGATTCTGCCCGACCAGGCCGCCGCAGAAGCCGAGGATGACCTGATCGCTCGCGCCGCCCGGCTCTACAGCGAATACCAGGAAGCCCTCGAAGCCTATAACGCGGTTGATTTCGATGACCTGATCCTGAAACCGGTGGTGGTTTTACAAACCAACGAGCGGGTGCGTGCCTACTGGCAAACCCATATCCGTCACATGCTGGTCGACGAATACCAGGACACCAACGCCACCCAATATGAGCTGGTCAAGCTGTTGGTTGGGGCCAGTGCCAGCCTGACCGTGGTTGGCGATGATGATCAGTCAATTTAC
>JAESTY010000162.1 GCA_016763355.1 Immundisolibacteraceae bacterium | reverse complement strand
GATCGACCAGCGATAATTGGCTGGTCAAAAAGCGAATGAGTGATAATCAACGTGACTGAGTTTGAATGACTCAACCAGTCACCTAATTTTGTTTTTACGGATCTTTCAAATGACAAGAATTCAAATAGAATTTAGCCTGCTTTCAACCTGGCGGCGCGTTAGACGAAAGTTGGTTAAACCAAATTATCAGCGGTTGGTCTGATAGGTCGACTCGTTTAAGGAGTTCATACCAATGAGTGATAACAACAGTAATGCTCTGAAGCCCGAGTTAGACCGGGAAGCGGATTTGGCTGACTCGTTGGTGGAGGCGCTTTGGCAGCTCGAAAGTCGCGAAGTGCTACAGATGCTCGATTCCAGCCGTGATGGCATCGCGATGCAGCTTGCCGGGCCACTGGGCAGCGTGGATTTGGTTAGAGCGCTACCTAAAACCAGATCGATAAAATTGCGGGTGTCTGGTAGCGGTGTTGGTATTGACGGCCCTGTTGCGGTTACCGATCTGGCCCGGCTACCGGTACGAAGTAGTTCTATTGATGTGATGGTCGTGCTCCATGGTCTGGAAATGGTCGCTAAGCCTGCCGGGTTAATTCATGAAATCGAGCGGGTGCTGGTGGCTGACGGTGAATTAGTGATAGCCGGTTTTAATCCATACAGTTTGTTTGGGTTGTTTTCACGAAGCTCTGATGACAGTGAAACACCTTATCGTCACAGCCCCTCTAAGGTAAAACAGCTGCTGGAATTGGCTGATTTACAGGTGGAGCGACAGGTCAGCAACTATTTTCGACCGCCGATTGCCTCGTCGAGATGGCGTGGCCGCACCGAGCTGTTTGATCGAGTTGGCCTACGATTACTGCCGAAACGGGGAGCGCTGTACGTATTGCGGGCCCGCAAAAGAACTTACCGCATCACCCCGGTGGGTATTGATTTCAATGCTCTGGAACAGCTTCGTCTAGGTGGACTGCCGACTACGGCTCGACAGGGCATGGGTCAGATACGGTTGGGCGAGCGCAATTCAGGGTCCGACTAAAATTATTTATTTATTTATTTATTTATTAATACAACAACATCAAACGAGTTTAAAAATAATGCATGAGATTGAAATCTTCACCGATGGTGCCTGTCGTGGTAATCCGGGGCCAGGGGGTTGGGGCGCGATATTGCGTTCAGGGGTCCATGAGAAAGAACTGCACGGCGGCGCAGCCGATACCACCAACAATCGTATGGAAATGATGGCCGTGATTGAAGCGGTTAAAACCGTCAAAGAACCGGCTAGCCTGTCGATTACCACCGACTCCAAATATGTGCTCCAGGGTATGCAGGAATGGTTAGTACAGTGGAAAAAACGGGGCTGGAAGACTGCCAGTAAAAAGCCAGTGAAAAATGTCGATCTCTGGCAACAGCTTGATGCGTTGTTAGAACATCACCAGGTGAAGTGGACCTGGGTAAAAGGCCATGCTGGGCATGAGGGCAACGAGCGTGCTGATGAATTAGCCAACATGGGTGTGGATGAGGTGCTTGGTTTACGGGTAGCTCAACCGTGAGACAGGTAGTCCTCGATACAGAAACCACCGGACTTTCGACGGCAGACGGTCACCGTATTATTGTAATTGGTTGTGTTGAGATGATTAACCGGCGACTGACCGATAACCGGTTTCACCGCTATATCAATCCTGACCGAGAAATTGATGCCGGTGCGATGGAAGTGCATGGCATCACCAACGAGATGTTGGCCGATAAGCCCCGGTTTGCCGATCAGGTCGAGGATTTTCTGGCCTTTATTGATGGCTCTGAATTAATTATTCACAACGGGCCTTTTGATGTTGGTTTTATTAATTACGAGCTTTCACTATTAAAGCCGGCGCTAGATAAGGTCGCTTCTCGTTGCGAAGTGCTCGATACGTTGAAGATGGCTCGTTTTGAGCATCCGGGTCAGCGCAATACGCTAGATGCTCTGTGCCGACGTTATGAGATTGATAATTCGAAACGTGACCTTCATGGCGCACTGCTCGATGCTGAGTTATTAGCTGATGTTTATCTGGCGATGACCGGTGGCCAGGCTACCCTGTTGCTTGATCAGCAAAATCAGAGCACTGGGGTGATGAGCGCTGGGGCTGGAATAGGTTTACCCAGTGATCGACCATCGTTGATGGTTGTTCGTGCTGATAGTGAGGCTGTTTCAGCCCACGATGAATTTTTGCAAGTGATCGATAAAGCCAGCGCAGACGGTTGTCTCTGGTTACAGAGCGCTGATTTTTAGTCCGTAAATCGTTTAATCATATTAATAATGATTCTGATGCGGGCTCAACTGTTACCAAGTTTGGTTAAAAGGTAGAATTTGGCATCAGAAATTAGGCCAAAATCGGTTTTGTGAATTTTCCAGGCTGCTAATCCCAGCCTCAGAACAGAAATATAGACTCTATAAGCGGTAGGAGAAGATCTAGTATGAGTGACAGCTATAAAATCCAGGTCCAGCAGACTGGCGATACTTTTGAATGTGCGGCAGACGATGCAATTCTGCGCGGTGGGCAGCGTGCTGGCCTGGGTCTTTCCTATGATTGTAATGTCGGCGGTTGTGGCAGCTGCAAATTTGAACTGGTAGAAGGCGAAATTGAAAACATGTGGGAAGAAGCTCCAGGGCTGAATCCCCGTGATGTTAAACGCGGCAAAATGCTGGCCTGTCAGTGCCGGCCCAAGGCCGACAGCGTGATCAAAATGATCACCATGGATGAGTTTGTTCCGCAGACTAACCCGCAGCGGTTTATGGCTAAACTGGAAATGATCCGTGATCTGACCAGTGATATTCGCGAATTTCGTTTCCAGTCCGCTAATGGTTTCTCATCCTTTCAGCCGGGTCAGTACGCCTTGCTAAACCTGGAAGGTGTTGAGGGTGGTCGGGCTTACTCCATGTCCAACATTGGTAATGAAGACGGTACCTGGGATTTTATTATCCGTTTGGTGCCTAACGGTAAAGGTACCAATGCGCTGTTTAAACTCAGTGAGGGCGACGAGATCGAGATCGACGGCCCTTATGGCATGGCTTACCTGCGCACTGACTCATCGAGAGATATTGTCTGTATTGGTGGTGGCAGTGGCCTGGCGCCAATGCTGTCCATTGCCCGTGGTCTGGATGCAGCAGAAGGTATGGATGATGTAAAGCTGCATCTTTTTTTATGGTGCCCGTGGTCCCAACGACATGTGTGGAGAAGAAGAACTCAAGGCGCTGGGACAACCTACCGATCGCTTTATCTTCTATCCAGCGGTATCGATTCCGGAGATGGCCGAACAAGCCGGCTGGACCGGCTTTGTTGGTTTTGTTCATGAATTTGTCAGAGAGTCGATTGGCGAAGACAAAATGCCTAATTACGAACTCTACACTTGTGGTCCTCCGCCAATGATCAACGCTGTCATGCAGATGGCCGCGGTTGATTCGAAAGTACCGCCACTACAGATTCATTACGATAGTTTTCTGTAAAACGGCAGTAACAGAAATTAAAAAAGCCCCGGTAACGTTAGCGTTACCGGGGCTTTTTTAATGGTCGAACTTAATGTTTAACGACGGTCGCAGATCACTCGGCTAACTCGCCATCGCGTCTGAGAATCATCATGGTTGAGGTGCCCTTGGCCGCCAGCTTGCCGTCAGCGGTGAGAATTTCAGCTTCAACATAAACCGAGCGCTTACCCTCACGAATCACCCGACCTTCGGCGATACATTCACCGGTAATCGGCCGCAGGTAACTGACATTCAATGACGTAGTGGTCCAGAGCGTATCCAGTTTTGGGTGACTGCCGATCATCGCATAACCCATTACTTCGTCCAGAAACACGGCAAACATGCCTCCCTGAAGTGATCCGCGTGGGTTGCACCACTCCAGATTAAAGGGATAACGGATGCGGGCAAAACCGGGCTCTAGAGTCTCAACATCGGCCTTGAAGGTTTTTAAGGTGTGGGGTTGATCCATGTCGACAAAGCTGAGGTCGACGCCATGCTTGGGCCTATTGGTATCACTCATTGGTTAGGACTCAGCCTGGGTGCGTAAACCGCGACGACTGACCTTACCGGTGTTGCCTTTAGGTAACTCATCCATAAAGCGGTATTCCTTCGGTCGTTGATAGCTGGCCAGGTCGGTAGTTTTGGCGTAATCGAGCAGTTCCTGTTCACTAATGTCACTGGTGACCACGACATAGGCGACCACCTTTTGTCCCCACTGCTCGTCGGTGACGCCAACCACGGCACATTCGCTGACCGCTGGATGGGCAAGAATTAAATCTTCGACTCGGCTGGGCAGAATGTTGATGCCACCGGAGATGATCATGTCGTCGATACGACCGCGCAGGTAGACATAGTTATCTTCGTCAATCACCCCCATGTCACCTGAATGCCACCAGGGGCCCTCAAAAATTCGTTCAGCAACTTCCGGTTGGTCCCATACTTCGCTAGCAACCGAAAGGCCACGGATGATGACTTCACCTTCTTCGCCTTTGGCAAGTTCATCTTTACTCGTGCCACCGGGGGTAATGATTCGAACGTCAGCATTGATGAAAGGCTTACCCACACTTGCCATTTTCGACTCGTTGGCAAAATCTGGGGTAAACATTACTGTGCCGGCGGCACAGGAACCGGTTTCGGTAGTGCCGTAGATATTAATGATCGAAGGGGTGATTTTCTGCTGGACCAGTGCCATGGTGCTGGTATCCATCGGCTCGCCAGCAAACCCTGCACGTTCGACTTTGCTGAAATCGTATTGGTCGATATCGTCCCGGCGCATCAGCATGCGCCACATGGTCGGTACCAGAAAGGCAACGGTGCCAGATTCATCCTGATTCTTCTGCAACCAGACCTCAGGATCCCAGCCACTCATAAAGACAACTTTAGACGCTGCGTTAAGAAACGGTAGCGTGCAGTTGTACCAGCCTATAAAGGCAGTAGTCGACATGTTAACAATGCAACTATAGGGCGTGGTTGCCCACACATAGGCGCCACCGCGAGCACTTTCCACTAAAGTGCGGTGGGTATGCATGATGCCCTTAGGCAGGCCAGTAGTGCCTGACGACAGCGCAATGACAGCCGTGTCAGTATCTTTGAGGGGCATGGGTCGGAAGTCGAGCTCGTAATCCTTTAAATCACGGGGCAGAACCACGTCGGGGCTATTGTCCAGAACCTCCTGTGGGGTGCGCTCAGACTGGGCACGTATATAGCCGGTAATAACCGGCACCGCGCTACGAATATGGTCAGCAACCTCTGCCAGGGTTCCATCGTAAATCAAGGTGCGTGGTGATAGTCGCTCCAGGGTGGCGGCGATGGTGGCCGGAGATTCGCGTAAATGCAGCGCTACCGGAATGGCACCCAGTTCAATGGCGCCAAACAAAGCCACCACATGGTTTGCTGATGGGAACATTAGTAATGCGACTCGATCGCCCTTACGTACTCCCTGCGTATGCAGCAGCTTGGCGGTACGTTGAATTTTGTCGAGTAGTTCGCGGTAGGTATAGCGGCAGATATCATCTACCGCGGCTTCATTGTCAGGGAACCATTTGGCGGCCCGGTGAATCATGTCACGCAGGGTTGCGTCCTGATCGTTATGCATGGTCTTTCTCCTCTGCTTGCTGTGGCGCTGATATTTTCCAGCTGACCCAAATTAGGTAAGCCGGAGCTGGGCAGGTGGCCAGCTCCGGCTTGGGTTTATCGATTCAGCACCTGGATTAGTAGGAGCGAGGCATGCCCAGGTCGTGTTGAGCAATGTAGTTCAGGGTCATTTCGTCGGTAACCGGCGCGATGCGGTTCAGACGCAGGTTACGCCAATGGCGCTCTACGCCTGACTCGGAAATATAGCCAGCGCCACCGAGGGTCTGGATGGCCCGGTCAGCGGCAAAAAGAGCGGCTTTAGCGGCGGCAAATTTGGCAATCGCAGCCTGAACTCCGCATTCACGGCCCTGGTCGAACAGCCAGGCAGCTTCAAAGGTTTTTAATTTAGCGGTTTCAAGCTGAATTTTTGCTTCAGCCAGCGGGAACTGTAATCCCTGATGAGTAGCAATAGGTTTGCCCCATACGGAACGTTCTTTGGCGTATTGAACGGCTTTGTTAACCAGATATAACCCGGTACCAACACTGCCGGCAGCGATCGCCAGACGCTCTGGATTAAGCACGCCGTAGAGCGATTTCCAGCCCTGGCCTTCCTTGCCAATGAGGTTCTCTTTGGGGACTTCGAGGTCATCGATGAAGACCTGGTTGGTATCCATGAAGCGAGCACCCATTTTTTTGAATGGACGAGCTTCGATTTTGCTACTGGGTAGGTCAGCGACCATCAATGACACACCAGCGGTGCGCTTGGCCGGGTCATAGGGCGAAGTACGACACATAATGGCGATATGCTGGGCATTGGCGATGTTGGAGATAAAGACCTTCTGGCCTTTGACCTTGTAATGGTCGCCACAATCGATGGCTTCTGTGGTGATTTGGGTGATGTTAGAACCGGAATCCGGCTCGGTAAAAGCACCGGCCCAAACGTCGCCGCTGACGATGGCAGGCAGATACTTCTCTTTTTGTTCCTGGCTACCGGCGCCGGAGATCAGATAGCCGCCAAATACGGGGCCACAAACAAACATGCCGCCGCCTTCGCCGCCGCCGGTGGGTTCAACGCTGAGTGCTTCTGCAGCGATGCACATTTCCAATAAACCCATGCCGCTGCCGCCGAATTCTTCAGGCAGGCCGATGCCAAGCAGTCCCTGGTCTTTCAGGGCGTCCCAGAACTCCCGAGGGAAGCGGTAGTCGTCGTCGATACCCTGCCAGTAGGCGTCGGTGAAATCACTGGCAATTTTGCTACACAGGTCGCGCAGCATGATCTGTTCTTCTGAAAAATCGAAGTTCATGGCTGGATGCCTCCTCTTTAAAATGCCCTACCGCTAATACCCGGTTAGGGACTATGTCGTCTGAGGTGGTTCGGTGTAACAGGAATCACCCAGAATGATGTTTTGGGGCGGTGTTTTTTATTATTTGCTTACCGCTAGCCAGGGTTGTAACCCCGTCGCCTGCTATTGTCAGGGCTTCTTAATATGACGATGAGAAACTGGAAGTTGCCATCACTCAATCGCTGTTTTTTAATTTTTTCGAATCAGCAGTGATGAGTTTGAGGTTTATGAGATTGGTCACTGATTTGGGGAGGGTCAGATAGAAAAATGCCATCGGTAGAAGTTGTCTCCCGATGGCATTAAGCTTGCTACCTTATACGTCGTTGACCAGTTTATAGGTCTGAGTTCCAGGTTTGAACTCACGCTTCTTGAAAGAAGCCAGTGCAGTGCGGACCCAGTCATCATTGGTTTCGCGAGACAATTCCCAGAGTTTAGCCATTTCATAATCAATGGCAGTTGGGAAGTCCATCCAGATAACTTTTTCGTAAACTTCTTTGGTCTTGGTGAGCACGATGCGGCCCTTAGTGACCAACATGTCAACAACCTTCTGAGTCTCGGCGTCCAGGTCGGCCAAAGGCACAGACTTGGTTGCATATCCCAGTGCTTCGGCTTCAGCACCGGTAAAGGTGTCAGCGGTCAACGCATAATAAAGCGCTTTTTTACGAGCCGGCATGTTGTGGGCATAAGACCAGGTGGTGCCACCGCCAGGGAAGATGCCAAAGTTAACTTCTGACAGGCCCCAGATTGATTCGTTGGCAACAATTGCGATGTCGCAAATGCCAGCCAGTTCCATACCACCCCCGAAACACCAGCCGTTAACTTTGGCAATGGTGACCGCAGGGAAGTCTTTGATGGCTTTGAACCAACCGAAAACGTCTTTGTTGATTTCTTCCATTTTTTCAGGATCATCGAAGGGCTCGAGGAAACACAGTTCCAGATCCATACCGGCGCAGAAGGTGTCGTTGATGCCGGTAATCACCAGCACTTTAGACTTAGCAGCGCGCACTTCTTCAACTGCGTGCACCATGTTCTTATGCAGAGTCGGGCTCATGCAGTTTTTCTTTTCTGGACGATTGAACTGAATGGTTGCTACTTCACCTTCAAACGTCAGGATAATTGCTTCGTAGTTACTCACGGGATATGCCTCCTAAAGGGTTCCGCCATGTTTTCATTGGGTCCGTTTACCCGATATGCTGTCATCTTTACCTTAAGCGGGCCCCGCTAAGGGTTTGCCCAGGCCGGCCACGCTACGGGTGCCAATGATCTTAGATAGGGTAAACGCTGCACTAGTGTGGCAGCGGGGCTAAGTAGAACAGGTCTTAATGGTGCTGTGAAGTCTAGTAACTGCTTAAAAAATATGCGTAATTTGGTATTCGGATGAACAAGCCTCGATACCTTAACCACCAAAAAGGTTCGCCGCTGATGAGCGGTGATCAGTTTTATCATGCCTGCTCGGGGTCTGGGAATAGTTGATCTTCATTAACAGCCCTCTCAAATGCTACTATGCGGGGCTTCAGCCAGGCCGTAACCCACTGGCTTGTAGCATCAGCCGTTTTTTAATCCAGTAGCATGTGAGCTGCTGACTAGAATTCTAAAATTGCGCTTAATTCCAGGAGGATATTATGAGTAAACCTATTATTGCCACCATCATCGGTGATCCCGCAGGCATTGGTCCTGAGGTCGTGGTCCGGGCCCTGTCAACTGGGAAGCCTTATGAAACCAGTCGGCCGGTGCTGATCGGTTGTACTGAGACTGTTGAAAATGCGGTCAAAATTACCGGCACCGATTTTAAGGTGGTGAAGATCACTGATATTAAAGATGTGGGTGAAGACCCAGGCACGCTGCAGGTTTACGATACCGGTCAAATCTCTATTGGTGATTATGAACTGGGTGTTGAGAGTGCTGCTTGTGGCAAGGCAACTGCTGAATGGCTCGCAGAAGGCGAACAACTAGCCAACGCGGGTAAGGTTGACGGGGTGATCATGGGTCCGATTAACACCGGCGCGATGAAATTGGCGAATGTGCTGGATACCATCATCCCACCGGAACCTGGCTCCACTTATTTAACCCTCTTGAACGGCCCGCTGCGTGTGGTGCACCTGACCGATCATATGCCGTTAGCCAATGTTAGCGCTGTGATTACCAAAGAGCTGGTGCAAAGCGCGATTGAGTTGATTCATGAAAGTTTCAGCAAATGGGGTATTGAAAACCCTAAAATCGCCGTGTCAGGTTTTAACTGCCATGCGGTGGGTGAAGAAGATACCAAAGAAATCACTCCCGGTATTGAGGCAGCTAAGGCCGCTGGTATTGATGTCGTTGGTCCTATCGCCCCTGATACCGTGTTCCGTCGTTGCGTAGACTCTCAGTATGACGTGGTGCTCTGCATGTATCACGATCAAGGTCATATCGCGTTGAAAACCTGGAAATTTGATGGCAATTGCGCAACCACGCTGGGTACTAGTTACCTAAGTATGTCGGTGGCTCATGGCACGGCAATGGACATTGTTGGCCAGAACATCGCCAGTCATGAAATGATTCTTGCCTCAATGTTGCAGGCAGCGAGTTTCAGTGCGGGCAACGGCTTCATTTAGTTTTGAAGTTGTTTACTGATTAATCTCAGTAGCGGTTATTTGAAAGTCAAAGGCGTGATGGCGGCTAAGTCATCACGCCTTTTTTTATGGACGTGGATAGATGTCGGAGTTAACAGCCCAATTGGCTGCTCCCCAAGGTGTACTGTTTGATCTTGATGGCACTTTGGTTGATACCGCTCCTGATCTGGTAGGGGCATTGTTTGAGCTGCTTGATGAGATAGGCCAGCCAGCGCCGGAATATTCACCTTGTCGATTACGGGTATCGCAGGGTGCCAGGGGGCTAATAGAACTGGCCCTCGGGATTGGGCCCGGTAATGCAGAATTTGATGGATTGCGGCAGCGTTTTCTGGAAATCTATGCCAACCGGGTGAGCCGCGAAAGTCATCTGTTTGCGGGGGTCGGTGAACTATTGAGCGTGTTAGCTGAGAAAGCCATTCCCTGGGCTATTGCTACCAACAAACCACTGCGTTTTGTTGAACCTCTATTAGCAGACTTAACACTGCAACCAACGAGTGGTGTGGTGGTAACGCCAGATCAGGTTGAACAGGCTAAACCGGATCCTGCGATGATTTACCTGGCGTTGAGGCAGATGAACCTGGCTGCGGAAAAATGTTGGTTTATCGGTGATGCCCGGCAGGACATTATTGCTGGAAGCGCTGCTGGTGTGACCACTGCAATCGCCCGCTGGGGTTATATAGCTGCTGACGAAGCGTTAGCAGAGTGGCAGGCGGATCGGCAGTTTGATGATCTGGCCGCCCTGATCCAGGCGGCCAGAAATTGG
>JAESTY010000161.1 GCA_016763355.1 Immundisolibacteraceae bacterium | reverse complement strand
TCAATAGCGTAGAGTGGCTGTATGTCTTTCGCTCTAAAAAGGCCGTGGCTGGCTGTTATTTTAACTGCGTTTTTTTGGTCACTGCTGGTCACTCGACTGGCAAATGCCCAGATCAGTGGAGAGTTTGAGACTCTGGCTGGGCCCGGCTGGGAAGCCCATCGGATTAGTCTGGAATTTGAATTAACCCCCACCCCAGAAGTATCGCTTTCTATTGGTCAGCTGCGATTTAGCAGTTTTGATTTGCCGCTGAATAATCTTCGTTTTCGCTGCCGACAGTTAGGTAGTGGGCCCGGCCGACTCTGGTGCCGATCACTGCAGGCAAGTGCCGAATTCGGTTCCTTATCAAGCATAGAAGTCATCAAGTTAGCGCTAGCGTTTGAGTTTGATTGGGCTCAATCAGAACTGTTGACCTGGTCTGTTGTTATCGAAGATGCCAGCTTCTCGACTGGTTTGCTGGAAAAGTATCTGCCCCCTGCATCATTACCATCGTTGTTATCCGAATTTACGATGACCGATAGTTTGCTAGTTTTGCAAATAACAGCGGCTGGGCGTGGCTCCCAGCTAGAAAATATTAGCGGGTCTCTCGGTCTGGACAAGTTTGGTTTTAGTAGCCCTTGGGGTACCCAGGCGGCAGAAGGTTTGTCGGGGGATATTGATTTTTCTATTGCCCTGGACCGAGAGCAAGATCGGGGCGGTGCTCATTATCAGTTTAGTACCCAGATGGTGTTGTCAGCTGGAGACGTTTTTATTAATCCACTGTTTCTGACTTTGGGCACAGCCCAGGCGGCGGAGACTGCTTCAATCATAGAGTTTAAAGCCGCAGGTCGTTGGCAGGCTGATGACCTGCTGTTATCACTGAATGTGAGTTATCAGCACGAGGATCTGCTGGAAATAGCTGGAGCCGTTGAATTAGACCTTTTCGAAACCACGCCAAAATTGCTCAGTGGGTTTGGTCGATTGCGGGTGCCCCAACTGGCAGAAACTTATCCGGTCTATATCCAGCCATTTGTGGGTGACACACTGCTTGATGATCTTAGTGGCTCCGGCAAGATAACTACTCGGGTTTCCTATCATCTCCAAGGTGGCATTACCTCTTTGGGATTACGGCTTGAGGAGATAACACTAATTGATCGACAGCAGCGCTTTTCAATCAGCGGGATGACCGCAAACCTGCCCTACATGGGACCGAATCAGTCTAGCGAGGGCACACTGGCATGGGACCACATCCAGCTCTATCGATTGCCATTTGGAGCCGGTAGTAGTTCGATCAATTTTTATCAGTTTGATCCAGCCGACTCGATAAAATCGATAGAATCGAGCGAATTGATGGAGCCGCCGGGGTCGAGGCTAGAGCTGGAAGTGTCGCCCGTAGCCTTTCTGGATGGGTTGCTTAGGGCCGGCCAGGTATCGATTTCCGGGTTAGGTAGGGATTCTCTGCAAGTGACGCTCGGTGGCCGGATTGAGCCGGTGAGTCTTGCCAAATTGAGCGTTGCGCTGGGCTGGCCCGAGATGGCAGGGTCTCTGTCGGGGGTATTGCCCGCAGCCCATTATCAGCATGGCCGCATTACCCTCGACGGCAAATTAGCGCTTAATATTTTTGATGGCGAAATAGAAGTGGCTGACCTCGAGATCGAAAATTTATTTGGTCTGGTGCCGCGAGTTTCGGCCAGTTTAAGGGCGGATCAGCTGGACCTCGGATTGCTGACAAACACCTTTGAATTTGGCGCCATTAGCGGTCGATTGAGCGGCCATATTAACCAGCTGAAAATGGAATCCTGGCAGCCGGTAGCTTTTGATGGCTGGTTCCAGACCCCAGAGGGTGATCCGGGGCCCCATAAAATCAGTCAGAAGGCATTAAATTCACTGTCTTCGGTTGGTGGACTGAGTGGTGCTCTGCAATCGACACTATTACGGTTTTTTGATGATTTTTCTTACCGACGCCTGGGTATCGGTTGTAAGCTCGATAAAGGTGTTTGCCAGATGCGCGGCATCGCCGATCATGGTGATGGCTACTCTATTGTTGAGGGGGGCGGCTTCTGGCCACAAATAAACCTGGTCGGTTATAACCGTGAGGTGGACTGGCAGGTTCTGCTGCGACGTATCAGTGCGGCTGCCAATGCTGAGCAGTTGGAATTTCGGTAATCCTGGTACCAGGTAGTATTTTAATTAGTTAGACCACTCTACGGAGAGCGATTGTGACTGTTAGACGAATTTCGTTTGTGCCACTGCTGTTTCTACTCACCGCTTGCGTGACGATTAATATTTACTTTCCTGCCGCAGCGGCTGAAAAAGCCGCCGATGCGATCATCAAAGAAATCCTTGATGCCGGCGTTGATTCCCAGCTGATTGAGCCGCAGTCTAGAGTTGGGAAACCTATACCAGCCTGGATTGCCGGTTTGGAACCTGCGATCAACTGGCTGGTGCCGCCTGCTCAGGCAGCTGGGGCTAATCTTAATGTTAAATCTGCTGCGATTGATCAGTTACGGGCGTCGATGAAGCAGCGTTTTATCAAACTCAAACCACATTTTACGGCTGGTGCTTTGGGGCTAACTACTGATGGCCTGGTGGCGTTACGGGATGTCTCAGCATTGCCGCTGTCGCAGCGGGCCAAACTTAACCCATTGTTAGCCGCAGAAAACCGTGATCGAAAAGCGCTCTACCAGGCCCTGGCGCGAGCCAACGACCACCCGGAATGGCAGGCGCAAATTCGTGCCACATTCGCGAGTCGTTGGATCAAGAATGCGCCTAATGGCTGGTGGTACCAAGCTGGCGGCGGATGGCAGCAGAAGTGAGCTCACTGGTTTGCTGAGCGCGGATCAACATCAGCTATTAGCGCAACGTCTCTATGAGGCAGCGCTGGCTGGTGAAGCGCAAACGCCGCTGAGTGATCAACTACCAGAGCTAGAGACCGCCGATAGTTATGCGATTCAGAATCTGTTGGTGGGTCAGCTCGGCGGGCGGCGCACCGGTTTTAAGTTGGGTTTTACCAGTGCGGCGATGCGCCAGCAGATGGGTATCGATGAAGCCAATTACGGTGTGCTGCTGGCCCATACTCAGGTCGATCAACAAGTAAGTTGTGGGCGCTTTATCGATCCCCGTCTTGAACCGGAAATAGCCCTGGTTACGGGTCTGGACCTGTTGGGAGCGAATACCTCAATCGAGCAGGTTGCTAACGCCATATCAAGGGTTCATCCAGCGATCGAAATTGTAGATTCTCGCTTTCAGGATTACCGTTTTCGTTCGGTGGATAACATTGCCGACAACAGTTCAGCGGCTGGATACTGTCTGGGAGCCGGCGTAGCACCAGGCGACATTGAAAACTTAGAACAGCTTGAATGTGGTTTGTATCGTCAGGGCGCTGAGATTGGTTCTGGGCGAGGCGAGGACGCCCTGGGTGGTCCGCTGCAGGCATTGCAATGGCTGGTTCGTAAGCTTGCCGAGACCGATCGATCCTTGGCTGCTGGTAGCGTTATTTTGACCGGTGGCCTAACCCGAGCCGAAGTCATTAGCCCCGGAGATCAGTTTCGAGTTGAGTTTTCTGGCGGGCTTGGCAATCTTGAACTTGGTTTTGTAGATTAATATAGCGACTAAATATGGCTCGGCGGGTGAAGTTAGGGCGCCTTTCAGGCTAGGGTTGAAAACAGCAATCGGGGAAAGTTCTGGATGAACAAAATAGTCTTGATGGCATTAGCCGGCCTGCTCGCCAGCACAGCGGCTCAAAGCAAAATAGTCACCGAAACCATCAGTTATCAGGATGGTGATACCGATTTACAGGGTCACATTTATTATGACGATACGGTGGTCGGCAAGCGCCCCGGCGTGCTGGTGGTGCACGAGTGGTGGGGGCTTGATGATTACGCCAAACGTCGAGCATCGATGCTGGCTGAATTAGGCTATGTAGCTTTTACTGCCGATATGTATGGTGTTGGTAAGGTAACCGAACATCCGGATCAGGCTAAGCAGTGGATGATGGTCAATGCCAGTAACGTAACTGCATGGCGGGCGCGGGCCGAGTTGGCATTACAGCAGCTTACCGAACATAAATTGACCGATATAGATAACACGGCGGCTATTGGTTACTGTTTTGGCGGCGCCACCGTGATTGAACTTGCTTATAGCGGCGCAGCACTTAAAGGTGTAGCCAGTTTCCATGGTTCCTTGCCATTACCCGTAGAGGGGGAAAACCCTGAATTAAAGGCACAGCTGCTGATATTGCATGGCGAAGCGGATCCGTTCGTTGAAAAATCTCATGTCACCAAATTCCGGGAGCAGCTCAACGTAATTAATGCGGATTGGGAAATGGTTAGTTATGGTGGTGTCATGCACAGCTTTACTAACGCCAGTGCCGGTGATCACGGTATGCCGGCACTTAAATATGATGCACGCGC
>JAESTY010000160.1 GCA_016763355.1 Immundisolibacteraceae bacterium | reverse complement strand
GGTTTCGATTATTTGCGCGATAACATGGCCTTTAGTGCCGAAGATCGGGTGCAGCGAGATAAAGTATTTGCCATTGTCGATGAGGTCGATTCAATTCTCATCGATGAAGCCCGTACGCCACTGATTATCTCCGGGCCTGCTGAGGGCGATACCGGACTATATCAACGGTTGCACAAGCTTGTTCCCAAATTAGAGCGGCAGCTGGAAGAGGAAGGCCCGGGTGACTATTCAGTTGATGAAAAAAATCGGCAGATTTTTCTGACTGAATCCGGTCATGAGCATATAGAGCTAATACTGGTTGAGGCCGGTATTCTTGGTGATGGGGCCAGTCTTTATGATGCTTCTAACGTCACCACCATGCATTATCTGAATGCGGCCATTAGAGCTAACACCCTGTTTGAAAAAGATGTGCACTATGTGGTCAACAATGGTGAGGTTGTCATTGTCGACGAATTTACCGGTCGACTGATGCCGGGTAGACGTTGGTCTGACGGTCTACATCAGGCGGTTGAAGCCAAAGAAGGCGTTGCCATTCGTCAGGAAAACCAAACCCTGGCGTCGATCACTTTTCAGAACTATTTCCGGCTGTACGAGAAATTGGCGGGCATGACCGGCACCGCCGATACCGAAGCTTATGAGTTTCATCAGATCTACGGGCTCGAGGTGCTGGTGATCCCAACCCATCAGACCATGGTTCGAGAAGATTTTGGCGATCAGGTGTTTCTCAGTGTTGAAGAGAAATATGATGCGGTCTATCTGGATATTGTTGCCTGTCAGGAAAAAGGCCAGCCCATATTAGTCGGCACCGCCAGCATCGAGAGTTCGGAGTTACTTTCTGGCCGATTGCGAAAAGAGAAAATCCCCCATGAAGTGCTCAATGCTAAACAGCACGAACGCGAGGCTGAAATTATTGCCAATGCGGGCATGTTTGGTGCGGTAACTATTGCCACCAATATGGCCGGGCGAGGTACCGATATTGTTCTCGGCGGTAACCTGGAAGCCATGCTAGCAAATGCCGAATCATCAGAACACAAGTCGATCCGGGCAAAGTGGCAGCAAGATCATGACCAGGTATTGGCACTTGGTGGGCTGCACGTCGCAGGTACCGAGCGTAACGAATCTCGGCGTGTAGACAACCAGTTGCGCGGACGTTCTGGTCGGCAGGGCGATCCAGGTTCAAGCCGGTTTTATCTGTCTTTGCAGGATGATCTGATGCGTATTTTCGCCTCAGATAAAGTTTCTGGCTGGATGCAGAAACTGGGACTGGAAAAAGGTGAAGCCATTGAGCATCGGTGGGTCACTCGGGCGATAGAGAATGCTCAGCGTAAAGTAGAAGGTCGCAATTTCGATATGCGTAAACAGTTGCTTGAATATGATGATATTGCCAACGAACAGCGTTTGCTGATTTATCAGCAGCGTAAGGAATTACTCGAAGCGGACGCGGTGACTGAGACCGTTAATAACATGCGTGAGGATGTGCTGACGGCACTGGCAACAGCTGATCTTTCTCCGACTGCACTGCCAGAAGAGTGGCAATTAACTTCTCTGCATGATCAGTTAGCCTCAGAGTTTGCGTTGCAGATCGATTTTTCAAAATGGTTGTCAGACCATAGTGACGCCACTATTAAGAGTTTTGGTGAGATGGTCTATGGGGCCGCTGATGCGCTAATCGAGGCCAAGCGGGAGCGCTTGCCTGATGATCTACTTGAACATGTGGAAAAATCGGTCATGTTGCAGGTGCTTGATACCCAGTGGAAGGATCATCTGGCGGCGATGGATCACCTGCGACAGGGAATTCATCTGCGCGGATACGCCCAGAAAAACCCTAAGCAGGAATATAAGCGCGAATCTTTCGACATGTTCTCGCAGATGCTAGAGCGGGTTAAACATGAAGTCACCAGCATGCTGATGCGGGTGGAGTTTCGAGCCCCAGAAGACGTAGAGGCAATTGATGAGCAGCGTCGCCAGTCTGCAGGGCTGAATATGCAACATGCTCAAGCTGCCGGATTGTCAGCTCAGGAGTCTCCAGGTTCGGCCGCTGAAACAGCTGCCTCTGGTCAGAATCGAGGCCCATTGGCCCGCCCGGCTGTTGGAACAGCCAGGCCGGGTCCCGCTCCAGTAATTCGTGGCGGTGAAAAAGTCGGTCGTAATCAGCCCTGTCCCTGTGGTTCAGGCAAAAAATATAAACAGTGTCACGGCAAGTTGGGATAGCAAATAACAGCCCATGGAACCAAGCTTAAAATCTGAGTTGAAGTTGCTACCGGTGGACGGTGTGCGGCTGGCGACGGCGGCTGCAGGCATTAAGAAAAGTAGTAATGAAGATCTGCTGCTGATAGAAATTGCCGAGAACGCCCAGGTGGCAGCCGTGTTTACGGCAAATCGGTTTGCGGCTGCCCCGGTAGAGCTGTGCCGTCAATATTTGCAACAGGCCAGGCCGCGTTATCTGTTGATTAATAGTGGCAACGCCAATTGCGGTTTGGGTGCCCCAGGTCTGGAGGCTGCTCGACTTTGCTGTGAAGCTGTTGCCAGCGCGGCAGGAGTTGACCTTGAGTCGGTTTTACCGTTTTCTACTGGGGTGATTGCAGAGCCATTACCTGCGCAAAAAATCGTCGCAGCAGTCCCTGATTTAATAAAAAACCTGGATTCAGACCAGTGGATAGCCGGTGCAGAAGCTATTCGCACCACAGATACGGTTGCCAAGGGTGGTCCGCGAGTTATCGATATCGACGGCGTGCCGGTTACGATCACCGGTATCTGCAAAGGTTCAGGCATGATTCGGCCCAATATGGCGACCATGCTTGCCTATATCGCCACCGATGCGGTTGTGGCAGCTGAAATTCTGCAGCCACTACTAAACCGAGCGGTGGATGCCAGTTTCAATTGCATATCGGTGGATGGTGATATGTCCACTAATGACGCCTGCCTGCTAATTGCTACCGGTAAAGCCGGTAACCCTCTACTCGAGCCGGCGATGCCAGAGCCGTGGCATCGGTTTGAACAGGCTGTCACCGAACTCTGTACCGAACTAGCCCAGTTAATCGTGCGTGATGGTGAGGGGGCGACCAAATTTATTACTATTCAGGTGCGTGGAACTGTAAGCAATGATGATGCTCGTGCTGTAGCGATAGCCGTGGCTCATTCACCTCTGGTAAAAACCGCTTTTTTTGCCAGCGATGCTAACTGGGGTCGAATACTGGCGGCGGTGGGTTATGCGCCAATCGAGAACCTTGATATCAGCAAGGTTGAAATTTTTCTTGGTGATGTCTGTATTGTCCGTAATGGTGCCAGGGCCGACCAATATGAGGAAGCTGCTGGTGCTGCAGTGATGGCCGAGGGTGACATCACCCTGACGATTGACCTGCACAGTGGGGACGGCCGTATAGATTTCTGGACCTGCGATTTGTCATACGATTACGTACGTATTAACGCAGAATATCGAACCTGATAAGGCTTCGTTGATTTGAAGCCATTGCTCTCGGTTCAAATTCTTCATCATGGCTAACCACACTTCGTCCACCAAACTGGTCAATGTGGCATTGGCGGTGGTGCGCAATACTGAAGGACGCCTGCTGATTGGTCGTCGAGCTGATCAGGTTCACCAGGGTGGACTGCTGGAGTTTCCTGGCGGCAAGATCGAGATTGGCGAGTCTGCGGCAGACGCGATGGTTCGCGAACTTAAGGAAGAAACCGGGTTGATCGCCCAGGTGTTTCGGCCATTAATTACCCTTCCCCATACCTATCCAGCTTCAACCGGTCACGCTTCGCTGAGGGTGATACTTCATGTGTTTCTGGTTTCTCAATCTCGACAGCCAGCTTCTGCAGCCACGGTAAACGGCTGGGGCTGGGAACCGTTAAGTTCATTGCAGTTAACAGATTTTCCGCAGGCAAATAAAGGCATCTTTCGAGCCCTGCGTCTGCCCCAGGAGTTGATGATCACCGCCAGTTTGGGTGATCATCATGATTTGCTAGCCTCGGTCCGAAATGCGGTAGCAGCAGGGGTGAGACTGGTCTGTCTACGTGATCCTGAACTTTCCAATCAGGAATATCAGCAGGTAGCCGCCGACCTGATCGCTGAACTTAAATCAGAACCCTGCCAGCTATTAGTTAACTGCGATCCATCACTGGCAGTGGTCGACGATGCCGACGGTTTGCATTTGAATTCGTTACGACTTGCAGGGCTCAGTTCTCGACCGATTGCGACCGATCGTTGGTTGTCTGCATCGTGTCACAACCTGGCGGAACTGGAACAGGCAACGGCACTTGATGTCGATTTTGTAACTCTTTCTCCAGTCCAGCCCACTGCATCACACCCGCAAGCTGACCACCTGGGCTGGAGACAATTTGCCGCGCTTGTTGAGCAAACCGCCACACCTGTTTTTGCGCTAGGGGGACTTAGCCGGCAGGACCTGAATATAGCCCAGC
>JAESTY010000159.1 GCA_016763355.1 Immundisolibacteraceae bacterium | reverse complement strand
CGCGCGGGCAGCTCATTTATGGTGCCGGAATAGGGTTGTTGATCTATCTGATTCGAGGCTGGGGCGGTTACCCGGACGGGGTCGCCTTTGCGGTTTTACTGTTCAACATTGCAGCGCCGTTAATTGACTATTTCACCGTACCAAAGGCTTATGGACAGTAGTTTGAAGCAACTTGTCGAGATGGTTCTCCAGTGAGCGAATCTTTTTCATCATTGCGCCGTAACGGACTGTTGCTGGCTGCGATTGCGCTATTGGCGGCCTCGCTGTTGGCGGCTATCGATTATTGGGCCCGGCCGCGGCTGGAATTTAATCGGGCTGAGGCGTTACGGGCCGAACTGGGCGAGCTGGTGCCGGCAAATTTTCACGATCAACCCCTGGATCAAACCGTGGATAGGTTGCAGTCCGAAGCCCTGGGTCCGGGCGAGCAAACGCTCTATCGGGCACGGCTAAAAGATCAGGTCACCGCCGTGCTCATCACCGCGGTAGCCGCCGACGGTTACAATGGCGCGATTCGTCTATTGTTAGCCGTGTCGGTGGATCAAAAATTACTCGGCGTCCGGGTGCTGGAGCATCGAGAAACCCCTGGCTTAGGTGATGGGATTGAACGCCGAAAAAACGACTGGATTGATGGTTTTAACGGCCATTCGCTGGTCGATCCTGAGGCGGCGGGTTGGGCGGTGCGTAAAGATGGTGGCCAGTTCGACCAGTTTACTGCTGCAACCATCACACCGCGGGCAGTGGTAGGCGCGGTGAAACGGGCGTTGGAGTATGTGGAACAACATCACCAGCCGTTATTTCTAATTGAGTCAGTTCAGCAAGCGCAGAGTAGGTAGGTCATTGGATATTAAAAACATCGCCGCAGATGGGCTCTGGCATAACAATCCCTCTCTGGTGCAGATACTGGGGTTATGCCCTTTGCTGGCGGTCAGTGGCACTGTGGTCAATGCGCTGGGTTTGGGATTGGCGACCTTATTAACCTTGATGCTGTCCAATTTACTGGTGTCACTGGTTCGCAATCACCTGCCGGACGAAGTGCGTATTCCCGTGTTTGTGATGATTATTGCCGCGGTGGTAACCAGCATTGAACTGCTGCTGAGCGCCTGGTTTTATCAGCTCTATTTAATTTTGGGTATTTTTATTCCATTAATTGTCACCAACTGCGTCATCATCGCCCGTGCTGAGGCGTTTGCGTTTCGTCACCATTGGTTACCGGCTCTGGCGGATGGTTTTTTTATGGGGGTTGGTTTTACCCTGGTACTGGTGGTGCTCGGCGCGATTCGGGAACTGATTGGCTATGGCACCTTGTTGCGACAGGCTAACTTGCTGTTCGGTCCAATTGCCGACAACTGGACCCTGGTGCTGGTAGAGGGCTATCAGGGCTTTCTGTTGGCCGTGTTACCACCGGGTGCTTTTTTAGGACTTGGCTTATTGATTGCGGCCAAAAACATCATCGATCGGCGAATCAGCCAGCGTAAGTCAGCAGAGGTAGAAACTGTCATAGCTGCGCCGGCTTCACTCTCTACTAGCGAATAGATTCAGCGGTTGAAAAAATTAGATCGTCAGCAGATGTTTGAGCGGCTTCAAGAAGCCAACCCCAATCCAACCACCGAGCTCAACTACAGCAGCTCATTCGAGTTATTGATTGCGGTGATCCTGTCGGCTCAGGCCACCGATGTTGGGGCTAATAAGGCCACCGATAAACTCTACCCGGTCGCTAATACCCCCCGGGCTATTGCTGATCTGGGTGTCGAGGGGCTCAAGCAGTACATCAAAACCATTGGGCTTTTTAACACCAAAGCCGTTAATGTGATTAAGACCTGTCACGCCCTGATTGAATTACACGGCGGTGAGGTACCCCATGACCGGGATTCGCTGGAAGCATTGGCGGGAGTCGGTCGAAAAACCGCCAATGTGGTGCTCAACACCGCCTTTGGCGAGCCCACCATGGCCGTCGATACCCATATTTTTCGGCTCGGTAATCGCACCGGCCTGGCGAAAGGCAAAACGCCGCTGGCGGTTGAAAAAGGGTTGGTTAAAAATATTCCCGCTGAGTTTCTGCGTGATGCGCATCACTGGTTGATACTGCATGGCCGCTACACCTGTGTGGCCCGCAAGCCCCGCTGTGGTTCCTGCATTATCGAAGACCTGTGTGGTTTTAAAAACAAAACCGAACTGGAGCAGGGCTAGCCATGTGGGGTGAAGATCGTTCCAGTTTGCGGCAGATGTTTACCACCGCCTGGCAAGACTATGAAGCGGGCAAACCCTTAGATAAGCAGGCGCAAATGATTGCCGACGTGGTGGCGATCCACCCGGAATATCATGCCGATATTGGCAGCGGCGGAGCGCTGGAACGTGAGTTCGACGGCAGCGATGGTCAGAGCAATCCGTTTCTACATATGTCGATGCATATCGCGGTGCGCGAGCAGCTGTCGATTGACCGGCCACCAGGGGTGGTTAAAATTCACCGTAAATTGACCAACCGGCTCGGTGATCTTCACCAGGCAGAGCACCAGATGCTTGAGGCGTTGGCTGAAACCCTCTGGAGTGCCCAGCAGAGCAATCAGGAACCGGATATCGAAGATTATGTTCGGGGCCTGAAAAAGCGGCTAAAACAGCTTTAGAAAATTAATCAAAAACCTGGTTACCAGCTTTACAGAGGCTCCGATCAGACTTTAGTTTGCACCAGTTCCAACTTGTAACCATCCGGGTCTTCCACGAAAGCGATCACCGTGGTGCCGTGCATCATTGGCCCGGCGTCACGCACCACATTACCGCCGCGCTGGCGAATCAGGTCGCAGGTTTGATAAGCGTCACTCACCTCAATAGCGATATGGCCAAAAGCATCACCGAGTTGGTATTCATCGGTGTCCCAGTTATGGGTTAATTCAATGGTGGCGCTATTTTCCTCATCACCATAACCGACAAAAGCCAAAGTGAATCGGCCCTCGGTCACCTCGTGCTGACGTAATAATTTCATCCCCATCACTTCGGTATAAAAGCTGATTGAAGATTCAAGATTGGTGACTCGTAGCATGGTGTGGAGTAGGCGCATCGGGTGGTTCTCGGTCATCGGATAAATGTCGATATTAATTGGCTTATTCTGGCCATTGTAGTCAATTTTAGCTTGACGATTAGCGTCCAAATCGTTTTAATACACGGCCCTCGCAGGGGTCGATTTAACCGTTCTGGTAACACTCTGTGGGGTCTTGCCGTTTAAGGTAACCAATCAAACGGCCAGGTAGCTCAGTCGGTAGAGCAGGGGACTGAAAATCCCCGTGTCGACAGTTCGATTCTGTCCCTGGCCACATTATTTTTCAATGAGTTACGCTTAGGCTCTAATTTTTCAATATTGGAGTGTAGACGCTGAGTAGATAATTGCAGGCTGCTCAAATTGTTACGGCGTCGACCCGAAAAGGGTCATACTGATATTGGCGTTTCAACCTGAAGGGTGATTGGCGTATAAATATCAGTATTAACGTCTGGTGTCTTAATACTAATAATTAAGGCATAGCGGGCGATCTTATTCCACTTCTCCATTTTTGGGCGCTCTTTCCACCACCCGATTACCGGATAGACAGCTACGTGATCGCAGTTAGCAAGTTCTGCTGCTGTACCACGCCAAACGTCGGAGTGGACAGAACCCATGTTGTGGAGTTTATCTCCAAGCTCCCATTTTCCGGAATCT
>JAESTY010000158.1 GCA_016763355.1 Immundisolibacteraceae bacterium | reverse complement strand
TCAGGTACGGGTGGTTTTATGGGGCTTTCCTTTGCGATTCCGATCGATGTTGCGATTGGTGTCAGTGATCAGTTAAGAGAGCAGGGGTTTGTAGTTCGAGGCTGGCTCGGCGTGTTGATTCAGGATGTGACTCGAGAGCTTGCTGAATCTTTTGGTATGGATCAGCCCCAGGGCGCACTGATTGCCAAAGTGCTGGCCGATAGTCCTGCCGAGAAGGCCGGCCTTAAGGTGGGTGATATTGTTGTCAAATATGAAGGCCAGCAAGTGACATACTCGAGTGACCTACCTCCCCTGGTTGGTCAGACTAAAGTAGGCCATGAGGCAAAGCTATCGGTGCTGAGAGGATCGAAGGAAAAAATGATCCAAGTCACTATTGAAGCCTTACCTGATCAGCAGCAGCCTCCCAAGCTGGGTTCTAAAAAACCTGGTGAAACTCGCCTGGGTATTGCCGTCGTTGATCTTACTGACGCTCAGCGCGAAGGTATGGGGGTTGATGGCGGTGTTCTGGTGCAGCAGGTCGGTGCCGGAGCCGGTGCTGATGCGGGTATTCGCCGGGGTGATGTTATTGTTAACATCGACAATAAGCCGGTATCTAGTGCCAGTAAGTTTCGTAAATTAGTGGCTCAAATGGATGATGGTGCGGTGGTGCCGGTGTTAGTGCATCGTCGACAAGGGCCTGTTTTTCTGGCAATTCGCATACCCGAATGAGTTAGTTTTTTTGAAGTTTTTCGGGGCTGTTTTGAGGAACTTGAGCTGAGTTTTGAGGGTGCATTAATAACCTAGGAAATTCTAAATTTACTAATTTTTTCAGGGGAGAGAATAATGACCACAATCTATGATTTTTCGGCCAATCGGCTTAATAATGATTCGGAGCCGTTATCGACTTATAAAGGTAAAGCAGTGCTGGTGGTTAATACTGCTAGTAAATGCGGGTTTACTCCTCAGTTTGAAGGGCTGGAGTCGCTCTATAAAACCTTTCAGTCCCGAGGCCTCGAAATTCTGGGTTTTCCCTGTAACCAGTTTATGAAACAGGACCCTGGTAGTGCTGATGAAATCGCCGATTTTTGTCAGGCAAATTATGGCGTTTCCTTCCCTATGTTTGCCAAGGTGGACGTTAAAGGTGAATCGGCTCATCCACTTTTTCAGCATTTGACCAGTAGTGCACCGGGATTGTTAGGTAGCAAGTCGATTAAATGGAACTTCACTAAATTTCTTGTTAATCCTGAGGGTGGTGTGGTTAAGCGGTACGCGCCGGCGACAAAACCAGAGAATATAGCTGCGGATATTGAAGCCCTGCTTCCGAGTTAGCGTTGTTAATAGGGCACGGCGTTGCGTGTGCGGACTGATGATTATGAAACCTAGTAAATTTCCCGTTATGCAGGGGCTGTTTTCAGCTGTGTTGCTTGCTGGCACCGCAACCTTAGTGCAGGCAGAAGCAAACCTGCCGCCTGTTCCTGATCCAGAAACGGTGTTCATTACAGAGTCACCGTCCCCTGGTATGGTTGATAGAGCTCGTGAGGGCCTGAATGATGGGCTGCAGAGATTGCAGTCCAGTGGCTCAGCAGGGTTTAAAAGTAGTCGAGAAATGGGTGGTAGATTGGTGGAGCGTGGTCAACATGCCGCAGGACGAGCATGGTCCTCTACTAAACAAACTAGTGCAGATTGGGCCGATAAGTCTACTGATGCTGCATCCCGAGCTGGAGATTCGGTGGCGCGCTTTACCGATCGTTCTATTCAGGCAGGTGCTGAGGTATGGGAATCGACTAAAGCGTATTCGACTGAAATCTGGCAGAAAGGTCAGCAGGTAGGCGAGACAGTTAAAAGTGAAATTGTCGGTATTGATGGACCACCCGCGGAGGTGATTAATAAATCCGCTCCTCTGGAGCCATAGACGGGTTTCTACGCGCGTTTGTCCACTAGTCGAAGAGCTCAGGATGATCGGGTTCTGTTGTTACCTAACACCGAGTTAACCAATTGACGTTTATTAAAAACTTGTCATTTCTAATAGTCTGCATGGTGTTGTCGGTTACTCGGGTCTATGCAGAGGCACCGGGCCCTATCCGATGGTATTTACAGAGCGCCGAACAGGGTTATGCCAGCTCCCAATTTCAGCTTGGTAAGATGTATCTGAACGGCGAGGCAGTTGAACAAAATTTTGACCAGGCCCGATTGTGGTTTCGTCTAGCGGCCTTGCAGGATTATCCAGCGGCTCAATTTGAAATGGGTGAGATTTTCCGGTTGGGCAGCGGTGTTGCCATTGATCATATCCTGGCTTTTGCTTGGTATCACCTGGCTGCATTGAATAAGCTATCTGCTGGGATGGAAGCTAGAAAACGGATGTCGGGGGTGATGGATGCTGGCCAGATCGCCGATGCCTATTGGCAGGTGAAATTAATCTGGAAAGAAATGGATGGTGAGGCCGCGCTATCTGTTTTACCTGAGTATTGAGGTCTGTGAATTTTTAATGGTTAGAGAATCCTGATGCGAAAACATCCCTCGCTCCTCAGCAAAGTATGAATTCCTTCGCTAGTTTTGAGCTTAATTTAGCTGATAAAAATTAATCCCACGGTGCAAGCGTTCTGCTAGTTCACTGGTCTTATTCAATGGATTTCAAAACTTGAGCTGGGTCTATTGCTACAACTACCTGTTCCCGACGAAATAACTAGTTAATGCCCTCAGCCTAGATTTATGTCGAGCGAGAAATCCAATTGATCTATCTAATCCTTCTGTACAAGCCCTGATTTCGGTGGAGTTGGTTTGATGAAAAAATTGTTATTCGGTAAGCAGAGTAGATACCAACAAGCGGCCCTGCCTGAATCAGCGGTTACTGCAAGAGATTGTTATCTTAATCGACGCCAATTTATTCAGCGCTGGGGAATGGCTGGATTGGCATTGGCGTCACCACCACTGTTAACCGGTACTGCGCATGCTAGTAGTCCGACCGCATTGCTGCGAGCAGCTTCAAATCCCCAATATGACACGACCGAACCGATTACGGATTATGAATCGGTCACGACTTATAATAATTTTTATGAATTCGGTACCGGTAAATCAGATCCTGCTCGCCATGCCCATCAACTCATCACTGACCCCTGGTCAGTAGAAATTCGTGGTGCAGCAAAGCAGGGATCGATGGGGCTTGATCAACTGATTGATGAGCGCGAGTTGGAGCGCCGGATTTATCGGTTACGTTGTGTCGAAGGCTGGTCGATGGTGATTCCCTGGATTGGGATTCCGTTGAGTAAGATCATTCAACGTCTGCAACCGGATAGTTCAGCAAAATATGTTGAATTCACTACCCTGGCGGACCCGCGGCAGATGCCTGGAATTCGGCGCAATGTACTCGACTGGCCGTATCGAGAAGGGCTAACAATGGCCGAGGCGATGAATCCTCTTACGCTGTTAGCGGTTGGTCTTTATGATGAATATTTGCCGAAACAAAATGGCGCGCCGCTGCGACTGGTGGTGCCCTGGAAATATGGCTTTAAAAGTATTAAATCCATTGTAGGTATCGATTTTACCCGTGATCAGCCTCTTACCAGCTGGAATAAGTCTAATGCCAGGGAATATGGGTTCTATTCAAATGTTAATCCTGAGGTAGCTCACCCGCGTTGGTCGCAGGCTCGAGAGCGTCGTATTGGCGAAGATAGTTTCTTTACCCCGAAACGAGAAACCCTGATGTTCAACGGCTACGCGGAGCAGGTTGCCCATCTTTATGCCGGTATGGATTTACGCAAACATTTTTAGCCAGATGATGAAGCGCTGTTTACTTGGTTGGCTGACAAAAACTGAACCTGATCTACCATGAAGGTCCATCAGGCTTTAAAGACCAGCTTGTTATTTTCGTTGTGTTGCCTGCCTTTGATTGCATTGGTCTGGGGTGTGGTAACTAATCAGTTGGGGGCAAACCCGACCGAGGCTTTGATTCGGGAACTTGGTCAATGGGCTTTGAGGTTTTTACTCATTACTTTAACTGCAACCCCAGCTCAACGCTGGCTAGGTTGGGGGTTGCTGCTGAGTTACCGGCGCATGCTCGGGTTGTTTAGTTTTTTTTATGGGCTGCTGCATCTGATCGGATTTGTCTGGTTCGAGCATTTTTTTAATTGGCAGGAACTGTTGGAAGATATTTTAAAGCGGCCATTTATCACTCTGGGAATGCTGGCACTGTTGTTACTAATACCCTTGGCGATGACTTCAACTCGGCGGGCTGTAAGGCGGTTTGGGTTTAAAACCTGGCAGCGGTTACATCGCCTGGTGTATGTGGCTGTTTCTTTGGCGCTGGTGCACTTTTTTTTATTGGTTAAAGCGGATTTGCTGGAACCATTAATCTATCTAGCAATATGGCTGTTGTTATTGGCTTTACGATTGCCGAACAGGTTTTTTGTGCGTTGGAGGAAACCGGCTAGCGAATAATCTGGATGTCTACTCGGCGGTTGCCAGCCCGTCCCGCGGCGGTATTGTTGTTGTAGCGAGGTTTGCCGTTGCCCAGGTACTGACTGCTTAACAGGTCGACAGGAATACCAGCTGCAATCAGGTGATTTTCGACTGACAGAACCCGCATTCTGGCCATTTCACTGTTTTGATGTTGGTGGCCGCCTGCATCTGTATAGCCACTGATTTTAAGTCTGCTGAGATTGTATTCCATGTTGAGCCGGGTCATTAAGCCTGTCAGCGTCAACAGCGCTTGAGGCGATAATTCAGCGCTGCCGTAGTTGAAGCGAATTTCGATTCGGTCGAGTAACTTAGGATCGAAGGGTTTGAGTGCCTGCACACAGGCCTGAAATTCAGCCAGTCCCGGCTGTAAAAACGCCGGTGACAGGGTGAGTAATGGGTGTTTGTTCGCCCCTGCTGATAACGATGGGTCTTGATAACTGAACAGGGTTCCCTGGCCTTGTGACAGGTAGTGAAGCATTTTTTCCGCGACGTCCGCGCTGATTTTGAAGGGTTGGTTGCCTCGTTTTCGCTGGCTTTCTCCAAGTTGCACCAGCGGTTGATCATGGCGCCAGAGAGTTGGACTGGCATAGACTTTAACTGCGCTGGCAACACTGATGAAGGGGTGATGTTGGATGGTGAAACTGAGACGTTTTCCGGTTTCATGGTTAAAGCTGGCAATAGCTTTACCCTGGTTGAGTTGACGACTCATGGAGCATTCTTCCATGCCCGTTTTTACCTGCCAGGGTTCACCGGTTAACCCCGGATATTGGGCCAGGCTGATTAAGGGATAGAGTAGTAAGAGTGCTAGTCCCGCTTGAATTCGTTTTATCATGTCTGTTTTAGAATATTTTTGTGCCGCTGAAGGGCTTGGTCATCGAAAGTTGTAGCGGCAGTATTCGGTCGGACTGAAGTGCTTCTGCTTCAGTCAATAAGCAGGTTAGAGCAAGTGCTGCAGGAAATTCAGAATCTCCTTGCGGGGATGGTTAACCACGGGTCCAGAGAGTGAAATTGAACAGTAGACGGGTAGAGCTGGTTCTATCAGAGCTTGAAAATTGCTTTGAGCAAGCGGAACTGGCTTATGGCCATGGTATGAGTAGTGCGCTTGATGAGGCCGCTCACCTGATCGCTTTTGTGATCAGTGATGAGCCAACGCTGACTGAGCGGCATATGGGGCTGGAGATAACCGAAAAGCAGCAGCACAAGCTAGATGAGTTAGTAACTCAGCGGATTAACCTGCGTCGACCGGCGGCTTACTTAACCGGATGGGCATGGTTTGCCGGGGTTCCTTTTGAAGTTGACCGGCGAGCAATAATCCCGCGTTCTCCGATTGCTGAATTGTTGGTCGATGGTTTTGCTCCGTGGGTGGAAGCTGATCAGGTAACCAGTATCCTTGATATGTGCGCAGGTACTGGTTGTATTGCTATGGTCGCGGCAATGGTGTTTGCCGATGCCCAGGTTGATGCAGCGGAATTATCGCCAAAGGCGCTGGAATTGGCTCTGCAGAATCGGACCAGACTGGGATTACAGGAGCGGGTTAGGTTAGTTGAATCGGATTTGTATTCTGCGCTTAAGAATGGCCAATATGATTTGATTATTAGTAATCCCCCCTATGTTCCTGCTCTGCGACAGATGCCGGCGGAATATGGGCATGAACCTGCGATGGCGCTGTTTGCTGGTGATGACGGACTTGATTTAGCGTTGCCGATTCTTGCAGGTGCGATCGATCATCTTCGTCCCGGTGGCTGGTTAGTGTTGGAGGTCGGAGAGGCTCAACAGGCATTGATGGATGTGCTGCCCGAATTGCCGGCCATCTGGATGGAGTTCGAGTGGGGCGGGGAGGGGGTGATGATGATTTCGCGATCAGACCTGCAAACTTGCGAGTCGAGGCTGCGCAGTCTTGCCAGCCAACGGGCGCTGCACGACTAGTTAGTTTTCGCTAGCTGGCGGTGGCGAATTACCACGTTCTCAAATTCAGACTTAAAGTGATCGGCCAGGGTTTGGGCGATGTAAACCGAGCGGTGCCGGCCACCGGTGCAGCCGATGCCAATATTTAAATAACTGCGACCACCGGCAAAGAATTGTGGAATCCAGCGTTGCAGGTAGTCTCGGGTGGAATCAAACATTTCTTCAACTAACGGTTGGTTCCGTAGAAACTCGATGACTGGTCGTTCCAGACCAGTGTGGGGGCGCAATGCCTGGTCCCAGTTCGGGTTTGGCAGACAACGCATGTCAAACACCAGATCCATATCCGTAGGTGCCCCGTATTTAAAACCGAACGACTGAAACAGCAGTGATGTGGAGAGATGTTGTCCGCTCATCAATCCTAAAATACGATCGCGCAGTTCGTAAATGGTGTCTTGAGATGTGTCGATAGTACGATCGGCCAGCTCAGAAATGGGGAGCAATTGCTGGCGTTCATAATTGATGGCCGCGGCAATTGACCTGCTGCTATCGACAAGCGGGTGGGTACGCCGAGTTTCGTTGAAGCGGTTGATTAATGAAGCTTCGGATGCGGTAAAAAAGAGTATCTGACAGACCACGTTGCGACTTCGAAGCTGATCAATGAGATCACCAAACTGGTGTAAATCCGTACTGTTACGAATGTCGATACAGACCGCAGCGCGATCAATGGTGGGGTTGTCTAGCTGGAGCTGTTCACCAAGGGCTGATAGCAGCGCAAGCGGTAAGTTGTCGATACAGTAATAGCCCAGGTCTTCCAGGGTTCGCAAGCCGGTGGTTTTACCTGAGCCAGATAAGCCACTGACGATAATTAATTCGGATGCTGAGTTGGGCTGGAGCTGGTCAGTCATGGCGTTTCAATGATAGCGAGTAGTTAGCGGTAGCCGGCCGTCGATGTCTGCAGGGGCTATAGGTCAGCTTTGCGTTCATTAGACGGCGGGATTCGCATCGCTTCCCTATATTTAGCGACTGTTCTGCGGGCAATATTAACCCCTTCTTCTTTGAGCAAATTTGCTAGCTTGGAATCACTTAACGGTTTGGTTTCAAGGCTAATTAATTCTTTGATCCTGGCTTGTAGTGCAGTTGCCGACGCGGTGCCGCCATCACTGGTATTAACATGGCTGGAAAAGAAGTATTTGAGCTCGAAAATACCCATTGGGGTGTGCATGTATTTTCGGTTAGTGACCCGAGAAATCGTCGATTCATGCATGCCGACATCTTCGGCTATATCGCGTAGAACCATCGCTTTCATCTTCGCGGCACCGTGCTCAAAAAAATCTTGCTGGCGAGCAACAATGGCAGTCGAAACCTTGACCATCGTATCGTTGCGGCTGTGCAGACTGTTAATGAACCATTTAGCTTCGGTGAGTTGATCCTTCAGGTAGGTATTCACTTCACTACTATCCCGGCGTTTGATCATGCCCGAATAGTGGGTGTTGATCTGCAGCTTGGGGGCGATCGACGGGTTGAGCTCAACCAGCCAGTGATCATTAACTTTGCGAACGATCACATCTGGGGTGATGTATTCGGTCTGCTCGCCGGTGATGCCATTCCCTGGCCGTGGGTTCATCTGCTGGATCAGCTCGATGCCGATCCGAATCTGCGCTTCGTCAAGTCCGGTCTGGCGCATCAACGGGCGAAATTCGCGTTTCGCTAACAGCTCAATATGCTCAACGATTTTCAGAGCCTCGTTCCTGCCGGGGGTGGTTTCATTGAGTTGTAGCAGCTGAATGGTAATGCACTCGGCCAGGTCACGGGCAGCAATGCCGGGCGGATCAAATTGTTGCACCCGGTGTAGGGCGGTTAATATTTCATTTTCTTCGTAAGGATTATCTTCATTATCTGGCAGGGTCGCGAGCAGATCTTCGATACTAGCCTTTAGGTATCCGCCCGCGTCAATTGCATCAATAATGGCCTCAGCAATTAACAGGTCTCGAGAACTAAAAGGGGTCAGTTCCAGCTGCCAGATAAGATGGTCGGTCAGGTTTTCAGGCTTGGTGGTTATGTTGGTGAAATCGGTGAGTTCTTCGCCCTGCTTATTGGACGGGGCGCTACTGGGCAACAGGTCGTAACTGGATTCCGCGTAGGTTTCCTGCCAGTCGGTATCGAGTGGGTTGTCGTCGGGAATGGTGTTGGCTTCTGCAAGATCAACAGGGCTGTCGCTAGTACCCACAAGTTCCGCAGATGTGCTGGGTTCATCAGTACTGACCGCTGAACTTATTCCCTCGCTGATATCAGGAGCAGACAGGTCTGTGGATCCGGCAGTGGCCTGGCCAAGCTCTTCGTCAACTTCAAGCAACGGATTTGACTCCAGTGCCGAGGTAATTTCCTGTTCTAACTCTAAGGTCGATAACTGCAGCAATTTGATAGCTTGCTGCAGCTGGGGAGTCATGGTCAGTTGCTGGGAAATGCGTAATTCCAGCGTCTGTTTCATTCAATATCCTTGAAATTTAAACCTCGCCTTAGGCTCCCTACTCACGGAGCTTGACCGGTCTCAGTGACTGATCTGCTTTAAGCGTCTCGTCTATAAACTATTAGCAAAAATCGTACCTTAATCTCACCAGCTTAGGAAGCGAAAAATATCAGCTAGTGTGGTGAACGGCAAAGCAGCTTGGTAACACCAATGAAAGGCCTATAAATTGAAGTTTTCGCCTAGATAGACTTCACGAACTTGCTCGTGTTGCAGAATATGTTCTGGGTCACCCTCAGTCAGCACCCGGCCTTCGTTGACGATGTAGGCTCGATCACAAATTCCCAGGGTTTCTCTAACATTATGGTCGGTGATCAAAACGCCAATGCCTCGTTGGGCCAGGCCACGAATAGTTTTTTGAATCTCGACCACCGTGATTGGGTCAACCCCGGCAAAAGGCTCATCGAGCAGAATAAATCGCGGTTCAATAACTAATGCTCTGGCAATTTCTACTCGCCGTCGTTCGCCGCCCGACAGAGCCTGCCCCAGGCTGTCACGAACATGGGTGATATGCATGTCGCCGAGTAGTTGCTCTAATCGATTTTGACGCTGCTGGTCAGTTAGATCCCGTCTGGTTTCAAGGATTGCCAAAATATTATCGCTGACGGAAAGTTTACGAAATATAGAGGCTTCCTGGGGTAGGTAGCTGATGCCCCCCTGAGCCCGCTGATGCATCGGCTGGTGGGTGATATTGGTGCGATCGAGCCGAATCTCTCCAGAATCAGCACGAACCAGGCCGACGATCATGTAAAACGTGGTGGTCTTACCTGCGCCATTGGGGCCAAGAAGGCCAACAATCTCGCCCTGATTGACTTGCAACGACACGCCATTGACCACGCGGCGGGTATGGTAAGACTTCACCAGGCCACGGGTAACCAGTCTACTCATCGATAATGACTCAAAAAATTGTTATTTTAAATTGGTGGACCTATGTTGCTTGCTTAAACATAAGCTCACGAAACAGGGGCGGTTAGCATAGAGATTGCTGGTTCAGTGCCGCGTTGAGAGTTGGGTCGAGTTTTTTAACGATTAACTTGGGCTTAGCAGATTGAGACAAAATGATTTTATTGCCTGCCCGGCAGGGTCATGTGTACTCGGCCACCAGACTCGCCACCGACCGAACCCAGGGCTTTAACTTTATCTGTAAGCATGTCGTAGGAAATATGCGCACCACTAAAGCGTTGATTGCCCTGGATCAATAGCGCATTGCCATCGAGGATTATTTTTTCCTGGGCAACGTCATATTTTATGGTGGTAGCGGTGGCGATCACATCATCGGGTTTGTCTTGCGGTCGTTGCTTGAACTTTCCTGGTTTGCCAATGGTGGTGATCAGTTGAGGCTCGCCATTAACACTGCGAATAATTAACTTATCACCCTTGAGTTCAAGAGTGCCCTGGGTCAGGGTGACTCGTCCGCTATAGGTGCTGATGCCCTTCTGGTCATCTAGTTCTGCACGATCTGCTTCCAGGTTAATCGGTTGTGCGCTGTCACTGTCAAGTGCCCAACCAGCAGATGAGCAGAGTGCCAGGCCGATGAAGATGGCGAAAGTGGTAGTTTTCGAAGACAGTGGATTGGCAGGGGGTCTGGTTTTAACTAATTTAGTGAACAATTTGATACCGTCCGCGTACGTTAGAGAGAAGAATCAGGACACCTGTGCGACTGTTAACATGCATCCCCACTCCGGTTGTTGTACCACTTTGATTAATGATGGTCACCGGGCTACTAGTTTCCGCAAAGTCTTCTTTTGGATAAACCAGCAACTCGTCCATTTCAGCAGTGACCAGATCAGCAAGGTCGTCACCTTCACTGGTAATTATTACATCGCCGATTAACACCAATTCGCTGCCCGCTTCGTTGCTCCAACCGTCGTTGGATATGATGGTGACTGGCCCCTTTTGTTGGCGATGACGTATGTACCGAGGGTGATCGAACTCTGAACTACCATCATCTCGAAAATGTATTAGCTTCGTTGAGTGCAGCTCATAACTGGGAATACCTGCGCTATCGAGGCTTTTGGATGCATATTGAGTTGCCCAAAAATCTGGGCGATGAGCGACTGGGTTTGATTCGTTAATCGGTTGGCTGGCGTCCTGTAATAGCCACCAACTGAGCACCACCGCAAACAGCAAGCCTAGCTGGCGATAATTTAGCTGCCGTAAAGTTACTAATATTTTGTTCATTGTCAGTGCTGTTAATGATCGTCGCTGGAAAGCTCAGGTTGCTGCGCAAGGATGAGGTCGCAGAGTTCACGTACGGCGCCAGCACCACCGTTCGCGCGGGTTACCCAGCCAGCTACTTCAACAGCGCATTGATGGGCATCTGCCACTGCCACTGGTAAACCGCAGAGCTGCATTGCCGGCACGTCTGGTTGGTCATCACCCATATAAGCAACCTGGATAGATTGAACCGCAAGTTTCTCGATAAGTTCATCGAATGCACTGAGTTTGTCTGACTGCCCAGGGTAGTAATGTTCAATTCCGAGCTCCTGCATACGTCGATCAACGGCGCTGGAACAGCGTCCCGATATGACCGCGACATCAATACCCCTGTTGATCAATTGTTTGATGCCATGGCCATCTTTAACATTGAAACTCTTATATTCAGCACCATCATCACCAAACCAGAGTCGACCGTCAGTCATCACACCATCGACATCGAGAATCAGTAATTTAATTTGTGCAGCACGACTTAATAGCAGTTCGGTTACTTCATTATTCATTGACTTAGACAACCCCCGCGCGGAGTAGGGTGTGCATATTTAAAGCCCCAACCAGTTTACTACTCGATGAAAGTACCAGCAGCGAATTTATCTTTTTATCGTCCATAATTTTGACCGCCTCTACAGCCAGCGATTGCTCATTGATGGTGACAAAATGACGGGTCATCAAATCGTTTACTTCAGCAGTACGTATATCAATACCGGTTTCTAATACTCGGCGCAGGTCACCGTCGGTAAAAATTCCGGTCAGTTTACGATCAGCGCCAACGATGGCCGTCATGCCGAGTCCTTTGCTGGTCATTTCCAGCAATACATCTGCTAAAGATGCTGATTCAGACACTTCTGGGATTTCATTGTTAGTCACCATCACATCTTTTACATGCAAAAGCAGTCTTCGACCCAATCGACCCGCAGGATGGGTTCGAGAAAAATCTTCTTCGGTAAAGCCTCGTGCTTCCAGCAATGCAATCGATAAAGCATCACCCATCACCAGAGTAGCAGTCGTGCTAGCGGTGGGCGCAAGGTCAAAAGGGCAGGCCTCTTCAGCCACCGAAACATCAAGAAAAATATCGCATTCAGCAGCCAGGGTTGAGTTTCGTCTCCCGCAGATCGCGATCAGCGGTACACCGAGTCGTTTTAAAATCGGCAGCAGAGTCAGTATTTCGTCGGTTTCTCCCGAGTTTGAAATAGCCAGCACAGCATCACCAGTTGTGATCATGCCTAAATCGCCATGACTGGCTTCGCCGGGGTGAACAAAAAAAGCCGGGCTTCCAGTGCTTGCCAGCGTGGCTGCAATTTTGCCGCCAATGTGGCCTGATTTGCCCATGCCCAACACAACAATGCGGCCGCTACATTTTATTAACTGTTCGCATGCGGCCACGAATTCATCATCAATGCGTTCACTAAGCGATGCAATCGCAGCCGCTTCGATAGCAATGACGCTAGTCGCCATTTTAATAAGTCGTTGTTTATTCAAAGTTAGTAAATTTTCCAGGGTTTCATGATTAACAATTTTTGCAGGAACTAGATCTGTTATATCACTAACAAATAGTAAAGCTGCCAATACCTTAAGGCAAAAAACCCTTTACTTTGGATCTGTTAGCTCACACAATTCCCGTCGATTCGAGGGTTTTTCTAGCATCCGAAAGGGATTCTGCGGATGCGAAACAGTCGAGTCAAAGCCATGCCAGGCAGGATTGCCTGGCTCACGTGGGTGTACATGGAGTGTATGTGCAATCTAATCGCGAAGTCCGGTTGATTCGATCTAATTCGAACTTGGTCGGTAGTCGCAACCAAAAATTGTTAGTGCTTTAAGGCGTATTTGCCGTTTGCCTGTTATGGGCAATTTCGGCTGGGGAAAACTGTGTCATTAAAAAGGGGATAAGGAATTTCCCTGGCAAGTTATCCCGTAACAACAAACAGAACGGCCAAAAAAGAGTGCGACTACGCCGCAAGGCCACCACAATCTCAGAGGGGAATGAAAACGATGTCGAATAATAATCCAACAGGCGGAGCCTGGAGGGCGATAGGTCGTGCAGCAGCAGTCGCTGCAGTCGGCGTGGCCTTAGCAACACCAGCACAGGCAGTGCGTTTTAAATTGGCCGATGGCGCTATATCCGGTTCTTTTGATACCACCGTTGGGTGGGGATTGAATATGAGAACCGAAAAAGCTGAATTAAGAACGCTTTACGGAAACCGTAGCG
>JAESTY010000157.1 GCA_016763355.1 Immundisolibacteraceae bacterium | reverse complement strand
TGATTTTATCAATCATATTGCTTGATGATCCTTCGAATTACAGTGGTTGCTTATTAAAGGATAAGACTTCCAGATAATCTGTATTTAGTTTGATTATTGTTTGGCAGGGGCCTAATCCGGGGCGATTCTCGTGGCAAGAGTGTATTGGGCGGACTATTAAAGACTAGTTATTCTGTGGATGGTTGGGTTGTTGAATCTGGTTGATCACAGTTGTCCTGGGGCAGTGAATCCTGAATATGTCGAGATAAAAACAGGCCCTGACCGATGACAAACACAAGTGTCAGTATCAATAATCCGAATAGTTTAAAATTAACCCATCGTTCCTGATGGATGAGCCTCAAATAGGTCGCTTGCCGCTGTTCAGGTGTTTCATCAATGAAACCTTTTTCTTCATCGAGTAATTCGCTGAATGATTTTTTTAGGATTAATTCCGAATAAAGTGAATTGTCGTTAGAAATTTTTTGCCAGTTTTGCTGTAGTTCGGTTGATAAGTCTTTCTTATCAACCTGGTAAACGAAAGCTACGTAGTAGTTGGAAGCAGCGCAGACCAGAAAAAACACGGTCCAGCTGACGGTTAGTTTTGTCCAGATGGTTCGAGGGCAGGTGATTTGTGTCCCAAATAGACGCTCAGCAAGTGGGATTTTACTGAAAAGGCTTATGGCAAAAACTATGGCAAATAAGCCATTGATTATGGTTGGTTTCCATTTGATAAAAGTGTCGTCGCGGAAAAATAGGGTAAGGCCTGCAGCGATAAGAATAATAATTAAGCTAACTAGCTGGAGATTCTGGATTTTGCGGGTTTTTGCCCACGTGATTGCAAACGTCAACAATGAAGCAACGGCGGTTGCAGAGACGGCTACGTAAATGTTGGTGAGTTTGTAGGCGACAAAAAAAATGATTACTGGGAAAAAATCTAGGAGTACTTGCATGATATATAAATAGGGGAGCTTGGTTAGGTTTAGGAATTGGTAGATTATAACGACAATCTCAGTTGATGGAAGATTGCAGTTATCGGTTATGCAACCTATTCATTGTTCGCCGGAGAGAACAGGTTGAAAAATGTTTTCATAAGCCGGGGCGAATAGCCGCCCAGCCCTGTTTGATTTTATGATTGGGGAAAGCTGGCCTCCGAATAAGCCCTCCTAGACTCTATGGTAGGCAATATTTTATCTTTGGGAATAACTTAATCAGGGGAGTTGGTGTTGACTTTTATGAGCCGTTTCGTTGTGACTAACAATTTTCTGTAACGTTAGTAGCAAAATCTGGAATTATTTCTATTAAGGAGGATTCGAGATTAAAAATTAACATCGTGGAAAGACACTTAAACATGGCGAAAATCTGGAATGTTCATCCTGAAAACCCGCCGCCCAGGGTTATAGATCAAGCTGTTAATCTTTTGGCATCCGGCGGCGTGCTGATGTGTCCGACTGAATGCAGCTACGTTCTGGTCCACGGTATTTCTGAGAAAAATGCCCATGAAAGAGTGTTGAAAATTCGTGACTTGCCGCCCGGTCATCTCTTTACATTAATGTGCGACAGCGTTAGTCAGCTATCCAAATACGCTCATGTCGGAAGTGCAGAGTATCGGATTTTACGTAAACACTGTCCCGGATCATTTACGTTTGTTTTAGAAGCAACGAGGTTGGTGCCGAAAAATGTTTACGGACCGAAAAGAAACACTATTGGCGCCCGTATCTCCGAGCACCCAGTATGTCAGAGCTTGCTTCGGCGTTATGGAAATCCAGTTATTACGACGACTGCTAGGGTCAATGGGAGCACCCTGTTAGAGATGGCTGAACTGAATGTTGAAACGGTTTTCGAGAAGCTAGTGGATGGAATATTGTTTGTTGGAAATGGGTTTGTGGAGGAAACAACTATCGTCGACCTTGTTAGGAATCCTCCGAGCGTCATTCGCCAGGGTCGAGGAAGTACCAGTAGACTGGGGTTCTGACCAAATTTAGGCACGCTTACTTGCTGAAATAAGCTTGGTATGCCCGCGAATCAATTAGTGATTTCAGATCTAAATTGTTTGATAAATGAGCTCACTTCTTCTTTTTTGGCGTATTCAGGGTGCTCAGATATCAATATGGACAGTAAGTTTTCAACTCGTTTGTTCTGGTTGTTTCGTGAGAAAGCGCCTGCTAAATGAAACATAACTTCAGCTGAAGCTGGGTCAAGGTCGTTGGCTTTTTTGAGAACTTCTATACCCTCAGTAAGGCTGCCCATATTGGTATATATCCATCCAACGGTATCCAATGTCTCGGCGCGAACGATGGCTAGTTTTGCAAGCTCGTTAGCTAATGTTAGTGCTCTTCGATTACCTCGTTCCAAATATATCCATGCCAAGTTGTTTAAAGCAAGTGGTTGCACGGGGTTAACCTTTAGAACCTGTTCGTAGAGCTTGATAGCCTTGTGATTTTCCCCCGAAGCCATATGTTGGTTGGATAGCCTCAATAGTGCCTGCACGTCATTTGGATATGAATCCAGCCAATCTGACAGTACCTTGGTGGCTTCTTCGGGTTGTTTGAAGGCCAGTAATTCGCTCACAAGACTGTTGAGGATGTTGCTACTTTGTTTCAGCTTAAACGCTTCGGTATAAGCCGAAATAGCTTGTTGGTGATCGCTAGAGGCTCGGGAAATATCTCCTTGAAGAGTTAACCGAATGACTCCAGACGGGTCATTTTTTTGAGTTATTAATGCCGAGAATTCCTTCGCGCGTTCAATGTTTTTTTCAGATAGCTCGAATGAAATTGAATTGACGATGACGGCTAGCGAAGTAGGTGATTGTTTTAGGGCAGCGGATAATGATTCTCGCGCTAATTTTGGCCTATCGTCTGCTCTAGCAAATTGGGACAGGATGGTGTTGTATGTACTGTCTCTCTGTGATTTTGGGATTTCGAGTAATGTCTCTATGCCTAGTATCAGATTTCCTTGCTTGCGCTGTAATATTGCTAGTGCTGAAACTATACGTATGTCTGTTGGAGCCAAATCTCGAGCTTGTCTAGCATGTTGAATCGCTTTGGCAGGATGTTCACTTTCGTTAATTAAATTAGCTAAAAGCATCAACACTTTGGCGCTCTGGTGCTGATTAGTAAAATTTTTCAGAAGTTTTATTGCAGCTGATGGGCTGTCTGTGCGATGAAGAATTTCAGCCAGGCCGAGCACTGCCTCACTATGCTTAGGGGCGATTTCCAAAATTTCTTCAAGTAGTTGCTTTGCGTCTCCGTTACGTTTTTGTGCCTTTGCTATCCGCGCAAGGTTAAGCCGCGCGGGGATGAAACTGTTGTCGATGGAAATGGCTGTTTCAAAATGCTGTTGCGCTAGCTCGAGCTGATTGCGCCCCATTTCAATGGCGCCTTTAAGGTTGGTAGCGAGAAGTTCAGAACCCTGCTGTTTCAATTTTTCAGCCGTGATAATGGCTTTGTCAAATTGTGCTTGCCGAACCTGAGCATAGGCGAGCATTAGCATATGTTGTGGGTTGTTATGATTCGATTCAGTGAGGGAATGAAACTCCGATATCGCACTTTGAATATCGCCTGAGGCAAGGTAAATCCGTGCCAATTGTGAGCGAATGAGTTCAGGGTTTTTTACCAGAGTTGAAGCTTTCTCTAATAACACTGTGCCTTTGGAGAGATCGCCAATAGCGATATAAGCGCTTCCAGCAACGATCAATGTGAGCGGGTTATCGGTTTGCTCTAGCTTGTCCTTATCTATTAACGCTAGCGCTTGTTCGGGTTGTTTTAGTCTTAGCTTGGTAGCAGCAAGTAACTGTTTTCCGCCTTTATTTTTTGGGTCGACGGTTAATAAACTTGTTAAAACTTGGTTAGCCTGTTCCAGGCGGGTATTGTCTAGATAAATCTTGCCTAGTAGTAAAAGGGTTGGGCCGTGTTTAGGGATCATTGTCTGAACTTGCTCTAATACCTCTTGAGCAGATTCAAATTTATTTTGGTGGTAGTAGGTAAGACCCTTTAAAAACAGGGCAAGGGGAATGTTAGGCTGCTTTTCTAGGATTGAGTCAAGAGCGACCTCAGCGTCATTATATTGCTCCCTCGCAAGCAAAATGCGTGCAGTTCCAAGCTCTGCTTGTAAACGGGTTTTGGGGGCTGCGAGCGCAATATCATAGTAACTCTTTGCTTCTGTGAAATTGCGATTGGCGATTTCGAGTTCCGCTGCAATCAAGTTAGCAAAAGGATTTTCTGGTTCTATTTTAAGAATTTCTTCAATCTGTATTCTGGCATTATCCTGTTCAGAACGAGTGATAGCGATTCGTGCTAAACCTAGCCGTACAGCCATCAGCTCAGGTGCTGACTGGCGCATCTTTAGTAGTATGGTTTCTGCTAGAAGAATGTCACCTGACTGCAATAAAAGCTCGGTATAGATGATTCGAGCGTCGTCTGAAATCGTGCCTATTTCCTTTGATTTAAAATAATCCAGTGCTTTCTGCAGTTTTCCTTGAGCCATCCAGGCTCGCACCAGCGGTAAGTCTGCGTCTGCGCGTTGTAGCCCGAGCTCAAGGGCTTTGCTAAGTTCTTTGACAGCGGAATTGTTATTGCCTGATTCGAGATAAATCTTGCCAGCTAACCAGCGGACTTCTGGATTATCCGGATCGTCGCGTAGCGCATTTTTTATTTCGAGGAGAGCCTCAGCTAATTGGCCAGACTCATAATATTTTTGAGCATTTTTAGAGTGCGATAGGTTGGATTGATCTGACTGTTGGCTACAGCTAGTTATCAGCATCAATGATAAGGCGAAAAATATGCCAGCGGTTTTGCCTGAATACATGAAAAATCTCCCAGCCTGTCTGTCAAAACGAATTATTATTAATTCACAACTGAACGTCAAAATGCCAATAGCGTCCAGCTAAGTGGTTCCTTAGGTTAACGAATAGTGCATTGGGAAAACAGCGGGAACGGGAAACTGTCTGGAAAATTCACATGGTGATCCTCCGCTTAATAGGGGATGTTCTAAAAAATATTGATTTTGATGTGGTTTAAAGAAAAACATAGTGTGGTCGGGGTGAGAGGATTTGAACCT
>JAESTY010000156.1 GCA_016763355.1 Immundisolibacteraceae bacterium | reverse complement strand
CCACCGCTTTATCAAGCGCGCTGATGGCGGTAATGTCCCAGAAGTGGGCGCGACTGACATCAATGCAAACTTTTTCGATCACTTCACGAAAATCAAACGCACTGGTAAATGCCTCAGCCGAAGCAAAGAATACCTGACCGGTGACTTTGTAGGTCCGAGTGCGGCCTTCATCCTCTGACATGGAACCTATGTGCAGTATCTGGCCAACTTTGTGGGCGAAAAAGAAGCCCGACAACAGCACGCCGATCAACACGCCTTTAGCCAGATCGTGGGTAGAGACGGTAACGATGACGGTGGCCAGCATGACCACGCTCGAGCTTTTCGGGTGGTCGCTAAGGTTGCGAAATGATTCCCAGTTGAAGGTGCCGATAGAGACCATAATCATCACCGAGACCAATGCAGCCATCGGAATCATCGCCACGTAGTCGCCAATAAAGACCACCATCACCAGTAAAAATAACCCAGCTGCCAGGGCTGATAAACGACCTCGACCGCCAGATTTTACGTTGATGACCGACTGGCCGATCATTGCGCAACCGGCCATGCCACCTAAGAAGCCTGAGGCGATGTTAGCAACACCCTGGCCAACGCATTCGCGGCTTTTATTACTGCTGGTGTCGGTGAGTTCATCGACGATGGAGGCGGTCATCATCGATTCTAAGAGTCCAACCACGGCTAGCGTTGCTGAAAACGGCAGCACGATCCAGAGGGTTTCCAGGGTAAAAGGGACATCGGGTAGCAGGAAAATTGGCAGGCTATCGGGTAATTCACCCATATCGCCAACCGTGCGGATGTCCAGCCCCATAGCCAGCGATATAGCGGTAAGCACGCCAATCGCTACTAACGGAGAAGGAATCGAACGGGTGATGTAAGGGAACAGGTAGATAATGCCGAGGCCGCCAGCGACCATGGCATAAACCACCCAGGTAACGTTGGTCAGTTCGGGTAACTGGGCCATGAATATAAGGATCGCCAGTGCATTGACAAAACCGGTGACCACAGAACGTGACACAAAGCGCATCAGCGTGCCCAACTGCAACCAGCCAGCGATGATCTGTAACACCCCAGTGAGAATGGTTGCCACTAATAGATATTGCAGGCCGTAGTCTTTGACCAGAACCACCATGACCAGGGCCAAGGCACCGGTTGCAGCCGAGATCATGCCGGGTCGGCCGCCGGTGAAAGCGATCACGGTGGCTATACAGAAGGATGCGTAGAGCCCAACTTTTGGATCGACTCCGGCGATGATCGAAAAGGCGATTGCCTCGGGGATAAGTGCTAGGGCCACCACAAGACCGGCGAGCAGGTCATTGCGGACATTGGCGAGCCAGTCCTGGCGAAAAGAATTCATACGCGGGAATATTCCATTTATATAAGTATCGAGTTGGTATTCGGGGCCTGGCGTTCTATGGCACGTAATTGCGCCGACAGTCAGTCCAGAACGCAGCAGATCCTTCGGCTAAATAGAGTGGCCAGTTGCGTGCAGGATATTTAGCGTTAAACAGCGGCCCCTGGGGATCGGTCTTGAGTGTGGGGCGATAGAGATCGCGATTCAGCGATGCCTGATCGGCCTGGCTGAGTGCGAGGCTGCCAATTTTAGGTGATCTCTGTGCCCGCAGCAATCACTTAGACGGCTAGAGTTGATTATGATGTTCTGGTTAATGAAGGGAGTTGAGGGATAGGGCTCAGCTCTGGTCAACTTCACCTAAAAAATTGTTAACAGAACTCATCAAGTAGGCCTTAATAAACGGGAAGTAAAAATGGACTTTAAGCCTGACCTGGACGCTTATTTTCAGCGGATCGATGATACCGGTAGTCGCGAGCCCACCCTGGAAACCTTGAATCGAATTATTTTCGCTCACGTAAAAACTATTCCTTTTGAGAACCTGGATATCCTGCTCGGCCAACCGATTTCGGTAGAACCACCCGATATAGAGCGCAAGTTGGTCCATAACCGTCGCGGTGGCTACTGCTTCGAACAAAACAGTCTGTTATACGAAGTATTGCTGGAATTGGGGTATGCGGTGCAGATGCTCAGCGCCCGGGTTCGTTTGCAGAGACCCCGTAGTTTTACGCCGCCGCGTACCCATCTGTTCCTGCGGGTTGAGATTGAAGGGGTTTCCTGGCTGGCTGATGTAGGTGTGGGCGCTCTGTCACCGACCTGCGCTTTACAGTTAACCCTCGATACTCCGCAACAAACCCCCCATGAAACTCGTCGATTTGTCTCGGCTGGGCAGTGGCAGGGATTTGATCAGCGAGCACCAGATGCGGTGCTGTTTCATCAGGTGTTGTTCGGCGATAACTGGGAGGATGTGTGTGAGTTTACGCTAGAGCCGATGCATCCTATTGATAGAGAGCTGGGTAACTGGTTCACCAGCGCCCATCCAGAATCTCATTTCCGCCATCGGCTGGTGGTGGCTCGGGCTGATGCAAGCGGCCGGGTCACCCTGTTAAACCGAGTCCTAACTCATCGAGATGCTGGAGGCGCGGCGGTGAGCCGAACCCTGGACAGTGACGATGCAATTCTGCAGGCGCTGCGGGATGATTTTGGCCTCAATTTCGCTGACGGTACCCGGTTTAACTGTCCTGGATTAGATGGTTAGCTAACAGCGAATTCAGGGCGGTTGCCGCTATCTGAAGATCTAGAAAAAATAGCTGATGTTGGATGACATCAAGATCGACTGATTGAGGTTGACCTGGCGTGTCACCAGCCGGAACCCATCGGTGGTGCGACGAATCAGGTCCTGGCGGCGACCGGAAATAATAGTCGGCTCTTTTTTGTTAAACCGAGTTCGGTGGACGGTGATGCAGCTTTTGCAATGATATTCATCGTCGCCGGCTTTGGTTATACGAATATTGGACACCACATGGTTGAGCATCGATCTGACGTGTTCAGCGGTGGTGGTTTGGGGACTGCTCAGCAATTCCAGCCGAATGCGCATGCTGTGAATGTCATCGTCGAAATAACCATTGCCAATGCCGATTTCCCGGCTACCGACCTGTTCTAAAAATTGTGGTACCGGGATCAGATAATGCAGATCCTCAGCGAGCATTTTTTGCCAGTTGGGATAGTCCTGGGCACTTAGTAGCTCGGCTTCATCACAAAGAAAATCCGCCAGATCACGGTACTCGGTTTCGCTCACTCGATTACTCATGTCGCCCTCGTCTCTGCTGTTTTTAGTTGTTTGAATGCTGTTTGGCTGTTTGGCTGTTTAGAATTACGCCGTCATATACTTTTGCCATTCGAGCAACACATCGAATTCGGTGACTTCGCCATAAATTGATGGGTATGCCTTACCAGGGCCTGGAAAGTCTGGAATGATTTGGTCCCGGTAAGCCAACGCCATTTGAAAATTCATATCGCCCTGGCGACTCTGCTGTCCAGCGATGCCGGCGGTAATTCCAGCCCAGGCCTCGGCGTCGTCCTGGTCGAAGGTGCCGCCGGGAGAAAAGGTTCTTACCCCAGCCAGCATGGCTTCATGCTTCCATTCCTCGGAAGCCTCTTTTTCCACCAGGAACCAGTTCCAGATTTCCATTTGAGTGGCTGAAATAGGTTGCCAGACGCGGATTGCCAGCATGTTAATGGGCGGACCGCCGGGCCTGAATATCGCCGGGGCCTGTACCGATGAAAAATTTGGGAACATGGTCTGTACGCCGCCAAGCAAGTCTCGGGAGACTTCCAGTTGTGCGGTGGTCAGGCACTGCTCATAGAGTTCAATTAATTCCGCAGGGTATCCGGTAAAGGCAGGAACCTGGCCGCGCAACGACTCCGGAATAAACGGCAAAATACCGTTGTGACCATTACCCATGCTGATCGCCGGGCTATAGAGCAGGGAATCGCGCACTGCCTGCGGTGGAATACCAAAAGTTGCCTGAGTAATCGGTCCATGAACCTTGACTGCGTGGGGGCCGTCGGCGCCAAAGTTCACTGCGCCGGTCTTCCAGTTGGTTTCGACTACCCAGCGATGGGGTGCACCCAGTACCTCCATGCCCTGTGGCGTGCGCTTGCGATAAAGATCCAGGTACCAGCGCGCATCGCCAAGAAAATCGGCCAGGTCGGGCGCCTCGTTATTCCAGGTGGCAAAAATCAGTCCGGCGTAGCTATCAACTCGGGCAGCGCTCTTAAGATTAAGCGTGTCGAAATCGACCTTGCCATCATAAAGATTCATATCATCGGCGGTAGCTTTGAGGTCGCCGTTGAGGCCAAATGCCCAGCCGTGGTAGGCGCAGGTAAAGCCTTTAGTATTGCCGGTGTCGGTGGTGCAGAGTAGGGTGCCACGGTGGCTGCAGGAATTAAGCAGTACATTGATATTGCCATCTTCGCCGCGGTTAAGAATGACCGGGTCGGTGGCCATCTTGCGGGTGACATAATCGCCAGGGTTGGGGATTTCTGAATCGTGACCAATATAAAGCCAGACTTTGGCAAACAGTTTTTCCTGTTCAAGTTCAAAGATGCTCTGATCGGTAAAAATCAGTCTGCTGGCGGTGGCTTTCTGTTCGTCAACCAACTGCTCAAAATCTGCGGGGCCAAGATTCTCTTTCAACAACATCGTCCACTCCTCATGCCTCAGGGCTTTCCCGGTGTTAGTTCAGGAAGCGAAATAGCAAACATCTAAACGATCGTTAATGTTTGATTCTACATGGGCGCTTACTTTTTAAAACAGTTGTATAGCTAGATAACAACAATTGCCGAGTAGACCTGTTCAGGTAGGTGTTGATGGAAATTTTAAAATTGGCAATGTTTATTATCCAAAACACCTGACAGGGTCTCAGGTTGCAAGTCGATACTCATTTCAAATCTAACCCCAATCCACGTAGAATCGGTCTCCTCTTAAACCGGAGGGGAGAGCCAATGGATACCAGAGTCAATCCAGATATTTTGTCTCGAGTAGTGGATAACGCTGCCGAGGGCCATTTTGAAGTCTCAAGAAGGGTGTTTGCTGACGAGGAAATTTTTCAGCGCGAGATCACCCATATCTTTGAATCCGGTTGGGTTTTTCTAGCCCATGAGTCGCAGATTCCCGATCCTCATGACTATTTCGTTACCGACATCGGCAGTCAGCCGGTGGTGCTGATGCGTGACGGAGAGGGACAGATCAATACCTTTTACAACGCCTGTTCTCATCGCGGTGCTCAGCTGACCACCTCTAAGCACGGCAACAAACCCAGACATATGTGTATCTATCACGGTTGGGTTTATTCCAGTGCGGGTAAGTGCGCGGTCGATCAAATTGATGCCGGCGACTATCCGGACTACTTTCATGAGCTTGATCACAACCTGCGTAAAATTGCCCACACAGATACCTATCGGGGTTTCATCTTCGGCAGCTTGAATGCCAATGTGCAAACTCTGGATGATCACCTGGGTGATGCGAGGGCCTTTATTGATATTTATGTCGATAGTTCTCCAGATGGTCTCGAGGTGCTCAAGGGTGGTCACTTTTACTCCTGTAAAGCCAACTGGAAAATCCAGTTTGAAAATATCGACGGTTATCATTTCTTCCCGACCCACGCCAGTTATGTCGGTGTGATGTTGGAACGGATGAAAGGTAGCAGTAACAATGACCTGAAAATGGTCGATGTGACCAAACTCAATGACATCCCCAGTGGTAGTTTTGATCTGGGTAATGGCCATATTGTTGACTGGGCAGAGCCACCGAATATGGGTGATAGACCCATGGCGTTTTCGCGGGACGAAATTGTTGAGCGCAAGGGAGAGAACATCGCTCGGTGGGCGGCCGATCGGATCCGTAACCTGGTGATCTATCCCAACCTGCTGTTGATGGACAACGCATCTTCCACGTTGCGTAAAATTATTCCCAAAGCCGCAGGCTTCACCCGCCTGGAAACTTATCTGATCGCACCTAAAAACGAAGATCCCCGCGGGCGTCAACTGCGGTTGCGTCAATACGAAGATTTTCTTGGCCCCTGTGGCCAGGCAACTCCCGATGACCAATCGGTGATGGAAGCCTGTCAGCGTGGTTTTATGGCCAGTGACCTGGAATGGCAGCAAGGTTATTCTCGCGGTGCAAAGGGCTGGAAACAGGGTGGTAACGAGGAATCAGAGGCGCTCGGTATCGACCCGTTATATTCAAGCTTGCAGCAGAACGAAACCTTCTGCCATGGTATGTACCGGCAGTGGCTAAAAATGATGGTTTAGGCTGCAGCAACAGGGATTATTTGATGAACAATAATGAGACAAAACCCGCATGAGCGAATCGATTTTAAGCGAAGTTAATGATGGCATTCAGATCATTACTCTTAACCGCCCAGAGAAAAAGAATCCGATTACTCAGGCGATGTATCTGCAGATTACCGAGGCGCTAAAAGCGGCTGATGCGGACAAACAGGTTCGAGTGGTGATGATTCGAGGTGCCGGCGGGGTGTTCAGCGCCGGTAACGACATGAAGGATTTTTCCAGCGCGCCAACCGGTGAACAAACAGTGCTGGATTCCCCAGCTGCTCAAATGATGCTGGCCTGGATCGGTCTGCAGAAACCGATTGTTGCTGCGGTAGCCGGATTCGCGATTGGCATCGGTGCCACCTGTCTATTGCATTGCGATTCGGTGATAGCCGGCCGTGGTACCCGGTTCCAATTTCCGTTTACCAGCCTGGGATTGGTGCCGGAATTTGGCAGCACCTTAACCCTGGTTAATGGCGGCGGCAAAGTTAAGGCGAGTCACTACCTGCTTACCGGTGATCCGTTTGATGCACAGGTCGCCCAGGACATCGGCATGGTCAGTCTGGTTTGCGATGACGATGAAGTGGAGGCGTTGGCGCTGAAAACCTGCCTGCGGATCGCTTCACTCTCCCCGGCTTCGGTTAAAGCCACCAAGGCGCTGATTAATACCAGCGCTTATCAGCAAAATATGATTGGAGTGTTCACCGAGGAAATGGTGATGTTTCGTCGTGGTCGGGAATCTGCCGAGCATCGCGAGGCGGTTGCCGCGTTTATGGAAAAACGGCCGGCTGATTTTTCTCAGTTTGGGTGAGAACTGAGCCGAGGTCGGGGGTCGAGATCTAGAGTCGAGATTCAGGGTCAAGATCCAGGTTGGCTTGTTCCTGACTAACCCATTAAGAGGATTACTCAGGGCTGCGTTTATTTTTTACTTCTCAGCAGATCACCGCATTCTGTTCATATTCCGCAGGTAGTTTTCCCGGCATGGCGTAAGGTACGACGTCACTAGTGTCGTAATGTTTGAGCACAATCGGGTTGACGATTTTAAACCAGAGCCTGGGGATAAAAACCGGAATTATCATCTCCAGATTACCCACTGGGTATCGCGGTGCATCGGCACTGTAGCGCAGGATTTGAAATGGCCGGCCTTCGTTGGCGTGATGATCCGAATGGCGGTTAACCACGCCCAACACCACGCTGCTGATGGCATAGCCATCATCCCATGAGTGGATGGTGCGTGGCCGTTCATACTCGCCGTTGGCCGCTTTTCGCCGTGACAGGCCGTAATGCTCCAGGTAATCGGCAACCGAAAGCAATACACGCGAACTCAGGTATTGGGTTAAAAACAGTGGCACGACTATCCAGCCAAATAACGCCAGCAGACCCGATACCCAGAGCACTTCAGCGCAAGTGAACCAGATCATGGTGTTACCGATGGAAACCGGCCCCAGACCTCGTTGAGCAAGCTTTTCTTTCTCCACCCGCCACGAGGCCTGCCATTTACCCCAGATGTTGCGGCCGGTGAACTGGTAAAAGGTTTCACCAAAGCGGGCGGTGCCTGAATCTTCTTTGGTGGCCACTTGTTTATGATGTACAAAGTTGTGATAAATCATGAAGTTAGCCATGCCAACGACACCAAATACCATGACACCAACGGCCCGATCAAAGCGACTTTCGCGATGGCAGAGTTCGTGGGAGAGAGTGCTGCCAATGCCGACGGCGACTGCATTGCTGATGATCAGGCCGATGACTTCGTAGGTGGCCAGGGTTTGTGGGCTAACAAGATAACCGGTGCCAGCGAGCAGGTCGTAGGTGAAGAATAGTGAGCACAATTGCGTCGGTAGATAAACCCAACAACTGACCCGATACCAGATATTGGCCAGATAACGGGCCTCTTCCTGTTCTGTGGGATTAGTGGTTTCCTCACCGATGATCAGGTCGAGGGCCTGCAGTCCGATTGCAGCCCAGAACACAGTAAACCAGTGAAATAGTCCGCCGCCAAGCAGGTAGCCAGCGATTGGCATCAGTGCAAGCACCGACATGGGTAGCAAGCCGACCGTGGTCACCAGTTTGCGTTTGGCTGAATAAGAGCCAGCTGCCGTTGCTGCCATTATTTCTCTCCCAAAGAAACCTGAATAACGCGTGCAGGATCAAGTTGATCGAGCGCTATCATTCACAGTCTGCACTTATTTAAACGGTCGTTCAATAAAAGTGGTTCGCAGGATTCAATACAATATTTATGAATATTGGAGCACTCGACCTAATCGAGGCTTTGCTAATGGCTGATTAAGTCAGTCAAACGCGAGGGCTATGACTACGGGTGCCGGTGTGGCCCTGTAAGGAGGTGTTGATAGAAAATTTCGATGTGCAACCGGCAGCCAGACGGTTCTGGAATCACTTGCAACGCAGAGGATGCAGGCCTGGATCGAACTTGAGAAACCGATTACCGGCGCAAGGTCCGGAGTCGCGAATGGCATTGGGGCCATCTGCCAGATGGCAATGCGACTTGGAGGTCGCTGGCAGTTGCCCCTGGTTTCAGTTTCTCTTTAGATAATGACTTTTCCTGACTAACCCCTTTTGAGGGTT
>JAESTY010000155.1 GCA_016763355.1 Immundisolibacteraceae bacterium | reverse complement strand
GAACTATACTTTCCTTTACTGTCTTTATGGGTCACCCAAATATCGACACCCGGTGCAGAAAAATCTATATATTCACCTTGATTGGCCTGCTGATAGATACGCGCTGCAGCATCAATAGCGGTGATAGCGATTACCCCGGGCAGTGCTGCCGGATAGGACTTTGGTGCCGTTTTTCCGCCATTTCCCGCGGCTGCAAATATGATTAGTTTTTTTTGTACAGCAATAGCAAATGCTTTGGTTAATATTAAATTTGCTTTGCTGCCAGATAAAGAAACATTAATTAATCGAATGTTGTTTAGCATTAACCAATTGATAGATCGAATGATACTTTCTGTTGTCGCTAGTAGCTCCTTGTCTTCTTGCCGTAAAACGACTGCTGCCATAATTTTTACTTTAGGTAATATGCCTTCAAAACCGGCTTCAGGTTGATTGCCTGTAATTATGGCAGCGATGGCCGTGCCATGTTGTCGGTCTGCTTGTTGCGATGCCGTTAAGAAATTTTTAATAGTGATCTGCTGGTTTAACAAAGCAGGGTGGGACAGATCGGGCTGGCCATCAATTATGCCAATAGTCAGGCCTTCATAGCTTTTGTTATGACAGGATGACCAGGAGATCATTTGTGGGGCATAAATACGAGCGCTGGAAGCAGCGTGGCGATAATGGCTATTTACATCAATAGTGGCTTCTGGGAATTTTTTTCTTAAACTTTTAATTCCATTTTGTAAGTTAATTTCGGATGTCTTTAATAGCAGCATGGTTTCGCCAAAAGACTTAAGCAACACTTCTTTTATTAGTTTTAATTGAATCGACGAGGCTGCTTGTTTGAAGGCAGCGACGGATTGAGTATCAACTAAAACAAGTATCTGACCGACTTCATGATCGACATTGTTAGTACCTTGTTCGCTATTAAGTAAACAAATCAGTATTGATAGTTCTGCAGGGAAATACTGTGTCTTATTTGTCCTGTTTCTCAATATAACCTTATATGTTCGCTTGTTTTTTAAAGCTGAATGCTCAGGAATTCGAACAATGATTCCTTTATTACTGCTATGTAATCGAGTTAGTTTAATTTCATTTTTATTAGCATGGATAAATAGCTCATAACCATCAAGTTGAGATAGGTGTTGGCCTTTAAAATTAATAATATCTCCTGGGCGAGCACATCTTTCAAATTGTCTTGAAAAAGAAGGGGGAGGTGTTTGTTTGTTGTTATCAATACCAACAGCTGGTTGGGTATTGGGAGGCTGGGGAGCAGGTGAGCTTGGTGGGCTATAATCGGGGGATGCTTGAACCGGAGGTGTATAAACAGGTGTAGAGTACAAAGGTGTTTGGCCTACTGAGACATCATCATAAAAAGCTGGCAGACAACTAATGAGTGATACAAATAATAGACAGGTAGCTACAACACTTGGCGAGACACGCATACCTATTCTATTTGAATAGATTCGATCAGATCCACCCGTGTGGCGAGCTTCTTTATTGTGTTGTCGTTCCCATCAACAATCACCAATTTGTACACTCCTAACGCCGAGGGTCCGTCAACAATAAATACATGCGACTCAAGAAGAAGCTTACGGATTTGCTGTTCCGTAACATTAGGTGAAAAAGAGACGCTAGCAACTATCCCATTATGCTGGCTTATCGCTGTGCCGCCTGCCGCCTGATAGTCAGTATCTGTTTTCATATCAGTTACTGTTAGAACGACAAGCATTAAACAAGCGGCTATAGCGCCATATTGCCAACGATTCTTAGCACTAGACATCATCTCAAGTTGTTGCCGATCTTCATTTAAATGTTGTTCTTTTTGAAGCACTCTTTGGAGCCTTTTTAATCCAAATTCACTGGGCGAATTTTCGTTTTTTTGTTGCCGAACGTGTGTTTGTAAGTTTTGAAGGTAAACGAGTTCTTCTTGTAAATCTTTATTTTCAGCTAAAGCTTGCCCTACTTGTTTTGTTTCTTGTTCATCTAATGTGCCATTAACGTAAAACGGCAATAGAAGCTCAATATCGCTTTTTGTCATTGAAGTGCTCATGAGGAATGCACCCCCATACGGTTTGTCAAACAGCGTTTTATTAATTGTTTGGCGTGGAACATGCGCGTTTTAACCGTGTTCTCTGGGCAGTCAATAATGGTAGCAATTTCTCTATAGGAGAGCTCATTATAAAAAGTTAATTCCATTACCGAACGATGTACATCTTTAAGTGTTTTAAGGCAAAAACGCACATCTCCTGCATTTTCAACAGTGACCATGCAACTTAGTTGAGCCGGAGCATCATCTTTAATTTCAAAGAACTGCTCGTCATCAACTGTATACGGTATCTTTTTTCTTAATCTGTCCATTGTTTTGTAATATGCAATTCCAAAAAGCCAAGTCGAAACTTTAGATCGCCCTTCAAATTTATCAGCTTTTCGCCAAACTTCTAAGAAGACCTCATGAAGTATGTCGGATGCTTCGAAGGAATCGTTCAATTTACTGCAAATAAATCGATATAACCGTGATTCATACAGCCGATAGAAATCAGCAAAAGCTGATTCATCACCAGAAGATATTTTGTTCAGAATTTCAACAGAGATGCGTTCTTCACTCACTGAGACATCAGTATTAACCTAGGCTCAGATTCTGCAATTACTTGGCCCTGATAATTAAAAGCACGGACTTTCCAATGATACTCATAGCCCGGCATTAACTGTTCAAGTGAAAAAGAAGATAAAGAAAGTTTAACAAATGAAGCGGGCACCAATTTCCCTGAAATAGCAATATCATCACCTTTATTGAATAACTCAACCTGATAAGCAGAAGCGCCTTCAATTTTCTGCCAGATAAAGGAGGTTTCTTTAGCTAAAGGACTATTAATTCCCGGTGCTACAACATCTATTTTTGAAATATTGGGTAACGCTTGTATTCCACTTTTATCTAAAACGAAATAGCGCAACACAGGAGTATCAAATGTTGAATCAGAAACTTCAGCATAAAAAGCTAACAGATAGAGTCCATTTTCATTAGTGGGTAATCCCGGACTAATAATTCGTGTTCTTCCTTCACCAGAACTGACTAGGTTCTTACGAACCACTTGGATAACCCGACCACTCAGCTTAATAACTTACGTG
>JAESTY010000154.1 GCA_016763355.1 Immundisolibacteraceae bacterium | reverse complement strand
GCTAACTGATCGCTATGATCACCTGGCCGTCATCGATGATGTAATAACCACCGGCAGTACTGCTGCTGAACTTGCAAAAGCGTTAAAAAAAGTCGGCGTCAAACGGGTTGATGTCTGGGTAGTGGCCAGAGTCGATAATCAGCGGCAAAAGTAAACCGCCCTGCCAATCAGCGGTTAGGCCTGTAACTGACCTACCCATTGCATCGGGCTATCCGCTGCCTCGGCCTGCCGATAGGCCTCCAGCCCATCACTAATTTTGTGGCAAACCAGTGGGTCATAAAACAGCGCGGTGCCGACCCCAACCAGGGCTGCTCCAGCAAGCATAAATTCAATCGCGTCATCGCTACTGCTAATGCCACCCTGACCAATAATAGGAATATTCTGTTCGGCGCAAACCTGATAAACCTGGCGCACCTTCAATAATGCAGCTGGTTTTATCGCGGGACCGGAAAGCCCGCCCTGACCATTACCCAGTACCGGCCGTTTTTTATGAATATCGATGGCCATACCCATTAGGGTGTTCACCGCTGCAAAGGCATCGGTGCCCGCCTCGATACAGCGCCTGGCGTTATCAGCGATGTCGGTCTGATTCGGTGACAACTTGGTAATCAGCGGTTTATTGGTCACTGCTCTTACCGCCTCAACGACCCGTGCCGACATCTCCGGGTCATTGCCAAAAGCAGCGCCGCCGGCTTTCACATTTGGACAGGAAATGTTCAGTTCAATAGCGTCCACCGGCGAGTCATCGAAACGGCGAACCACTTCCACATACTCTTCTATGGTCGAGCCACAGGCATTGGCGACAAAGCGGGTTTCACTAAAATCAAGCTTGGGCAGAATTTTTTTAATCACATAATCGACCCCCGGATTTTGCAGGCCAATCGCATTGAGCATGCCGCCTGGGGTCTCATAAACTCGATGCACTGGGTTACCTAGCCGGGGTTCCAGCGTGGTGCCCTTTAGACAAATCATGCCCACATCCCGATTGGAAAAGCCCTCCACCCGCGTGTATTCTTCGCCAAAACCAACACACCCGGAAAGCAACGCAATCGGGTTGTTAAGCTGCATTCCGCAAAAATCTACTGCCAGGGAGTTCTGTTCTGTCCGCTGTCCCGCCTGATCTTGATCCCGACCATCCTGCTGATGATCGTCCTGCTGCTTTGGCACCACTGAATGTTGTCCTCTATGAACCGGAGATTCCGCCGAATTGCGGCAATATTATCCGTCTTTGCGCCAACACAGGGGCGCAACTGCATCTGATTGAACCGCTCGGCTTCGAACTTGACGACCGTCGTCTGCGCCGAGCCGGGCTTGATTACCATGAGTGGGCCCAGGTTCTGCGTCACCCCAACTGGGATAGTTTTATCGACAACCAACAGCCCGCCCGGCTATTTGCGTTTACCACCCGCGGCCATCGATTGCATAGCGAAGTCACTTATTCACCTGGCGACTATCTGTTATTTGGACCGGAAACCCGTGGACTTCCCAAACCCCTACTCGATTCACTCGGTCCCCAACAGTGGCTACGAATTCCACAGCAGAGCCAGAGCCGCAGTCTAAATTTATCCAACGCCGCTGCGGTCGCCGTCTATGAAGCCTGGCGACATCTCGGTTATGCCGGCGGCACCGAACCGACTAGATAATTAAACAAACATTTCAACGACTGAAAACCCGGCATCACTGGCTCAGCTATTCCGCTCTGGATTGACGCGCTAACAGAGACTGCACCGCCGCCAGCGGATCAGCACCCCGATGCACGATTTGATAAACCTGTTCGGTGATTGGCATTTCTACCTGTTCTCTTGCCGCCATCGCCCTGACTTCGATCACCGAACGAATGCCCTCAACCACCTGGCCAATGTCGGCCTGCGCCTGTTCCCGACTCAATCCTTTTGCCAGCGCCAGACCGGCACGACGGTTACGGGACTGATTGTCGGTACAGGTCAGCAGCAGATCACCCAAACCTGCCAGGCCGGAAAACGTTTCCAGTTCGGCCCCAAGCGATAGACCTAATCGCTGCATTTCGACTAATCCTCGGGTTACCAGGCGGCGCGCGCATTGGCACCAAAACCTAAACCATCGGCAACACCAGCGGCAATTGCTAAAACGTTTTTTACGGCGCCACATACCTGTACACCGGTCAAATCATTCGATGTATAAGCACGCATGTTGTTGCCGTGCAGTAAACCGGCCCACAGTTGACCAAACTCGGCCTGGTTCGCGGCTACCGTCAGCGCAGTCGGTAATTCCAGCGCTACTTCTTTGGCAAAACTCGGCCCCGATATCATCGCCATCGGTCGATCACCAAGAATCTCTGTCGCCACCTGTTGAATGAGACGCTGACCACCAATAGCGAACCCTTTAGTGGCCCAGGCAATGCCGAGTGAATCACCAACAACACCCTTTAATTGCTGGCAAATTTCATCAAAAGCGTGACTCGGCACCGCTATCAGTAGCTGATCGGTATCGGCGACTAACTGTTTGAGGTCGCCAACGGCCTCCAGTAGCGGCGGAAAAACGATACCCGGCAGGTAATCTGGATTACCCAGCAGCGCCTGCATCTGCATCACCTGCTCATCCCGGTGAGACCAGAGTGAAACCTGCTGACCGTTGCGAGCCAAACTGAGGGCAAGCGCAGTGCCCCAGGAACCAGCACCTAATACCGCAATTTTTTCTGGCATCGCCGGATTGCTCTCCACACTCGCAACTTAAATGAAAACTTTCAACAGACCCTTAATGGGTAGTATTAGAGGCCTGCTCGGACTGTTCCATTTTCTGCCGGTAGAGCAGCTCAAAATTAACCGGTGACATCACCAACGGCGGAAAGCCACCAGAAACAGTCATTTCAGAGATCACCTGACGGGCATAAGGAAATAAAATATTTGGGCAGGTAACACCGAGCGCAAATCTCAGCTGCTCGTCTTCAACACCTTCTACCTGAAAAACACCGGCCTGCTCCACTTCAACAATAAACAACGGCTTATCATCACCTTTAGCCGAAATAGTGATTTTGATCACCACCTCAAAACTGGTCTCATCCAGCCGGGTCGAATCCGTGCTCAGATTGATATCGATCTGCGGTGTCGTGGTCTGCTGAAACACATCCGGTGCCTGGGGAGATTCAAAAGAGAGATCTTTCAAATAAAGCTTACGAATGGTGAACTGGGGCTGTTTCTCTTCTGGCTGTTCTGACATATTAATAACCTTAAATTGAGCGATAACTGAGAAGCGATCAAATATCTAATGTAAAACGGCAACAGCCTTAAAGCTGCAACAGGGCGTCTAACTCACCCTTGTGCTCCAATGCAGCCAGGTCGTCATAACCGCCGACATGGTGATCACCGATAAAAATTTGTGGCACCGTATGGCCGCCGCTGCGCTGTTCCATTTCGGCCCGTAACGCAGGATCTGACGAGGTCTTTTTTTCGTCATAGACCGCACCCTTGCTGGCCAGCAGCCGTAACGCTGCCGAACAATAACCACAGAAAGAACCGGTATAAATGGTGACATTCGCTGCCATGAAAAACTCCTGAAAATATAGACTGCTATCTGGTAACAATAGATTTGAATCACTTATACGACGGCGATAAGCAGGTCCCAATCAGCTGGTTACCAGCGGCAACTGCTCATCGGACCAACTCTGCAGCCCACCCTTGAGCTGATAGATCTTCGACACTTCCGCGATTTTTAACATTTTTGTCGCCGCTCCCGTCGAACCACGGATATCAGCGACTAATATCACCGGCTTATCAGCCAGTTTTAGTTTTTTAATGCCCGCTTCGAGCTGGTCGTCAACCAGGTTGACCGCTCCAATCAGATGGCCTTCTGCAAATGCCAGGTTACTGCGTAGGTCAATCACCTGGGCCTTGTCCTGATTAATCACCTGCACAATTTGAGCTGGCGTAGCCTGAATCACGCCACCCAAACTGGCAACACCACTGGAAGCTAATAACACGGCCGCTACTAGCGCGACCCCCGCAAACAATTGCCAATTGGCCAACACAAATTCCACTACTACTCCTGATTCAGCCAACTAGGCCTTGATATAAAACGACACAAATAGAAACCAAGTAAAACACCGAACATAACTTTTTTTGCTAACCAACGTTTGCCACTACCGCAGCGGATGCTTAGCCGGTCGATGGCTTGCCAACTCTGCGCTATTAACACTACATTGAGAAACTTCATGCAAAAATGGGCCGCTATAATGCGCTTTTGACGGCGGCTTTTCCAGCCGTTTATATGGCTCTGCCTTATGTCGAGCTGGGCTTAAGCTGACCTCGGCCTGACCTCGGCCCGACATCGGGAAAGACCTAAACCAACCATCAGTTTTAAAATAACAATTGATCATTAATAACCCAATCTGCTTACAACCCAAACCAGTGCTTACTGACCCAGCCCTGAACGCCAGTGTCCCGGCACAGGTTGCAGCAACACGGAATCGTTTTAAGCAGCGAACTCCAAACATTATCGCCAGCATTTTAATGGCTATTCTGCTCGGCTTTTGGCCAACCAGCGCCTGGCTGATGGAATCAGACTCAGATCGTCTCGACCATCTACGCACCGATATCGAAACCGCGCAAAAAAACCAGTCTAAAAACAAACAACAACAGGACAACCTACGCCAGCAGGTGGTCACACTTGAAAACCATATTGACCAACTCGGCCAGGCTGTCAGCAAATTACACCGGCAGAAACAGCAGCAAGAACAACAGATTAGCCAACTCAACATTGCTTTAGCTGAGCAGAAAAACCGCTTATCTGAACACCAGCAACTGCTGGCCCACCTGGCCCGCAGGGCCTATCTCAATGGTCAGCAGGAATACTTAAAACTGCTAATCAATCAGCAGGACCCCGCCGACATTCAACGCATGCTCAGTTATTACCGCTATCTGCAACTAGCCCATGTCAGCGAAATAGATGAGCTCGAACTTGTCATCGCTGCCCTGCTACAGACCCAGCAGCAACTCGCTGAATTAACCCATGCGGCGAATCAAACCATCGATCAGATTAGTCATCAACAGGATGCTTTGAGCCAGCGCCGTAGCGAACACGACCGCCTGCTAGCCCTGCTGGTCGATGATTATCAGGACAACCAGACCCGACTAAATCGCATGCTCAAGGATGAAGCACGACTGGCAGACCTGGTGACACAACTGCAGCAACACATCGATGAAGTTCCCAACACGGTAATTCAGCGTTTTGCTAGCGCCCGTAACCAGCTTAACTGGCCAGTTGAGGGGGCCATAAAACACCGTTTTGGACAGCGCAAAAAAGGCACTTCTCAGCGCTGGAACGGCATGTTTTTCTCAACGCAGGGTAGCGCCGAAGTCAGAGCAATACATGGTGGCAAGGTCGCCTTTGCAGACTGGTTGCGTGGCTTTGGGTTATTAATAATTGTCGACCATGGCGAAGAATACATGTCGATCTACGGTCAGAATCAGTTGGTGGTACCTGAAACCGGCAGCTGGGTTGAAAAAGGCGAGTTAATCGCTCATGCAGGTGCTGCTGGCGGGAAAAACGACACTGGGCTTTATTTCGAAATCCGTCATCGCGGTAAACCCATTGATCCGGCTAAATGGTGTCATTAACGATCAGGTGTTTATAATCTGGGCCGAACCAGTTGGTAGACTGACCTAAACTATTTGCAGGATATTGAAACAAGTAGACTTAGAGAACAACAATAAAACCCTGACCTATCCATAACTACCATTGGCTTTCATCGGTAGCTTACTCACGGCCTCGGCAGCGCCGACGCCCGTCACGACAGGAAATTCCATGCAGCGCAAACTTCCCATCGTCTCTATCGTTTTACTGGCATTCATAGCCGGAGGCATTGTCAAAGAGCAACTCGTCACCTCAGCCAATGCAGAAACCACCGGATACAGTAAAACGCTACCACTGGATGAACTGCGCGCTTTTACAGAAACCTTCACCGTTATCAAAAACAGCTACGTTGAGCCGGTCGAAGATAAGAAATTACTTGAAAGCGCTATCCGCGGCATGCTCTCCGGGCTCGATCCCCACTCTGCGTATCTTGATAGCAAAGATCTAAACCAGCTGCGTGAAGGCACCTCTGGAGAATTTGGTGGCCTCGGCATCGAAGTCGGCATGGAAGATGGCTTTGTCAAAGTCATCTCACCGATCGATGACACCCCGGCGCAACGAGCCGGTGTCGAAGCAGGTGATTTAATTGTTCGCATCGACGACACGCCGGTCAAAGGTCTGACATT
>JAESTY010000019.1 GCA_016763355.1 Immundisolibacteraceae bacterium | reverse complement strand
CTGGCCTTCTGGAGGCTCCGCCCGAACTTCTACCCCATTAGCGAGCAGGTCATTTATCAGTTCATCGTCCCGTGGGGCATAAACCTCGTAATGGTGACCACTGCGATTGGTCACTATTAACGAATTACCCTGGATACGGACAGATTGCACCGATCCGGACTTCACCTCGCCAACAAATTGAGAATAGGTAATGTTATTGGTCTGATTACCATCGGTGGACATGCTGCTGAAAACGCTCATCAACACCAGTACAACGACAATCCGGAGGACGATATTTTTGGCCATTCCGTTCAACCGCAGTTACCTTCATTTATATAAGTAATAGGCAGTAAGCCATATCACCCGAAACCAGCAAGCCATATCCAGACAAAACCGCTTCTAGACCGTTTTCAGCATGCTACCGTGTTCAATCTCTATCGACCAGCCCAATACCGGCCTAAAACCGCATCAGCATAATCTTTTCACTCAACCTGTATACCGCTAGCCCTGAAAACCCGTGGCCAGTAAAAACTGTTCTGCACTACTATTGCGCGAAGCTGCAGGTTTACGCATCACTACTTTGTTAAAGCAGGCTTTCACCCGCTGGCGAAATTCTGCCAAGCCCGAACCTTCAAAAACTTTGACCAACATTTTGCCATTAGGTTTTAACACCAACTCAGACAGCTCTAACGCCAGTTCCAGCAGGTTAATTAACGCGGGCTGATCAACCGCCTTAATACCCGATATATTGGGGGCCATATCACTAATTACAAGGTCGACCTTTTGATTGCCTAGCAAGGCTATCAATTGATCAAGCACCACCTGCTGACGGAAATCACCCTGAATAAACTCCACACCCGGCAGCGGCTCCATCTCCAAAATATCCAGCGCGATCACCCTACTCTTGTCATCAAGGGCCCGACGAGCCACCTGCGACCAACCTCCTGGCGCGGCACCCAAATCAATAACAGTAGCGTGGCGACTAAACAATTTGTCGCGCTGATCAATGCCAAGCAATTTGTAACTTGCCCGCGAACGATAACCATCCTGTTGGGCCTGCTGAACCCATTCATCCGATACATGCCGATCCAACCAGCGACGGCTAGAAGCCGTTTTTTTTACCATGTTCTATGATGCAGAAAAGCTAGCGCAGACGATCGGACTAAACATATTCAATCTTCAATATTTCATAGGTGATGGCACCCCCGGGAGCCGGAACCACGGCGTCATCATCAACTTCCTTACCAATCATCGCTCGGGCTATCGGCGACTGATAGGAGACCTTGCCAACTTTTATGTCTGCCTCATCAACACCGACAATTTGATAACAGACTTCCGAATCGTCTGCGACATTAACCATCGTCACAGTAGCCCCAAACACAATCCGGCCATCGGCGTTAACCGCGAGCGGATCAATAACACTGGCTTTACCTAAACGCTGTTCAATTTCGGCAATGCGACCTTCTGCGAAACCCTGCTGCTCGCGTGCCGCATGATATTCCGCATTTTCCTTTAAATCGCCGTGTTCACGCGCTTCGGCAATCGCCTGAATAATCCGCGGACGGTCTTCGTGAGTGAGTTTGTGCAGCTCGGCCTTGAGTACTTCCACCCCTGATTTTGTTATGGGTTCTTTATTCATACTGTTAATCCGCCATGTAATGTCCGCAACGCTCTCACCTCGAGTTTGCCAGAAACTGCCAGCGCCTGACAGGTTGCCTCAGCCCCGGCAATCGTGGTGGTGTAAGGCACCACAAACCGTAGCGCAGCTCGTCGAATGGTATATGAATCGGCTACTGCCTGTTGGCCTTCGGTGGTGTTAACAATAAACCGAATTTCGTCGTTGGTGATCATATCAACTACGTGCGGACGGCCTTCTTTAACCTTATTGATCTGCGCACATTCGATCCCCGCCTGGTGTAGAAAACCCTGGGTGCCCCGAGTCGCGATCAACTCAAAGCCTGAAACCAGCAGACTCTTGCATACGGAAATCAACGACTCGCGTTTATCGGCTTCCCGAACGGAAATGAAAGCCTTACCGGGTGCTGGCAGAGGATTGCCTGCGGCTAGCTGAGCTTTACCGAAAGCTTCACCAAAACTATCTCCCACGCCCATCACTTCACCGGTGGATTTCATTTCTGGCCCTAGCAGGACATCAACCCCGGGAAACTTAGCAAACGGAAACACCGCCTCTTTGACTGAGAAATAGCTCGGTATGATAGTTTTCAGGACATCCTGCTCAGCCAGACTTTTGCCAATCATGCAGCGCGCCGCCACCTTAGCCAGAGGCCGCGACGTTGCTTTAGAAACAAAGGGTACGGTACGCGATGCCCGTGGGTTCACTTCGAGAATATAAAGATCTTCACCCCTAATGGCGAACTGGATATTCATCAACCCAATCACGCCGATCTCCAGTCCCAGGGCGATGGTCTGGCGCTCCATTTCGGCCATCATGTCGGCAGAAATACTATACGGCGGCAAACAGCAAGCTGAGTCACCAGAATGGACGCCGGCCTGCTCGATATGTTGCATCACCGCGCCAACAACCACATCGGTACGATCACAGACCGCATCTACATCTACTTCAATGGCATCATCAAGAAATCGATCCAGCAGCACTGGCGCGTCATTACTGACCGCCACCGCGTTGCGCATGTAGCGCTTTAACTGCTCGTCGTCGCGAACAATTTCCATTGCCCGGCCACCGAGCACATAGGAAGGTCGCACCACCAACGGATAACCCACTTCAGCCGCGCCCACTAGCGCCTGCTCAATATTGCTTGCAGTGGCATTAGGCGGCTGTAATAGATTGAGTTTTTCGGCAAGCTGCTGAAACCGCTCTCGGTCTTCAGCCCGGTCAATCGCATCCGGGCTGGTGCCGATAATTGGCGCACCGGCGGCTTCGAGCTGCCTGGCCAACTTCAGCGGGGTCTGCCCACCAAACTGCACGATCACACCGACTGGTTTTTCAACACGGACGATTTCAAGCACATCTTCAGCGGTCAGAGATTCAAAATAGAGCCGGTCCGAGGTGTCGTAATCAGTCGAAACCGTCTCTGGATTGCAGTTGACCATGATGGTCTCATAACCGGCTTCGCGCAGCGCCATGGCCGCATGCACACAGCAATAATCAAATTCGATACCCTGGCCGATTCGATTCGGACCACCACCAAGAATCATAATCTTGTCGCGACCAGTCGGCTCTGATTCACACTCCTGCTCGTAAGTGGAATAGAGGTAAGTCGTCGCCGATGGAAACTCTGCAGCACAGGAGTCAACCCGCTTAAAAACCGGATGAATATTTTCGTCATAACGAAATTTTCGGATATCCAGCTCAGATTGATTGCGCAAACTGGCGATGCGTCTATCTGAAAAACCTTTACGCTTCCAACTTCTAACCGTCGCTGACTCTAGTGGCAAAGCGGTAATCTGTTTTTCAACCTCGATCAAATCAATCAGCTGATCAAGAAACCACATATCAATGCCGGTAAGCCCGAAGGCCTCTTCAACACTCATGCCTTCACGCAATGCTTCGGCCAAATGCCAGATTCGTTTTGCGCCAGGCACTTGCAAAAATTGACGACGCTGCTCAGCGCGACTGCCGACACCTTCACCAGGCAGCTCAATTGGATTTAAACCGTCGACATCAATTTCCAGACCACGCAACGCTTTTTGCAACGATTCCTGGAAAGTACGGCCAATGGCCATTACTTCACCCACCGACTTCATTTGCGTGGTCAGCGTCGCATCTGCAGCTGGAAATTTTTCGAAATCAAACCGTGGCACCTTGGTAACCACGTAATCAATACTGGGTTCGAACGAGGCCGGCGTGACCCCACCGGTAATGTCATTACCCAGTTCATCCTGGGTATAACCCACTGCCAATTTGGCTGCGACTTTGGCAATTGGGAAACCAGTTGCCTTTGAAGCTAAAGCCGAAGAACGCGACACCCGTGGATTCATCTCGATGACCAGCAAACGGCCATCATCCGGATTGACTGCAAACTGTACGTTCGAGCCACCGGTATCAACGCCGATCTCCCGCAACACCGCTATCGAGGCATTACGCATCAGCTGATATTCTTTGTCAGTCAGGGTTTGGGCCGGCGCAACGGTGATTGAATCACCTGTGTGCACCCCCATCGGGTCGAGATTTTCGATGGCGCAGATGATGATGCAGTTATCCGCTGAGTCACGGACCACTTCCATCTCAAATTCTTTCCAGCCCAGCACCGACTCTTCAATCAGCAACTCACGAGTTGGCGACAGGTCGAGCCCGCGTTCACAGATCTCAACAAATTCATCACGGTTATAAGCAATGCCACCGCCGCTACCACCCATGGTGAAGGAGGGTCGAATGATGGTTGGAAAACCAATGCTGGCCTGAACCTGATGCGCCTCCTCCATGCTATGAGCAATTGCCGCACGCGAAGTTTCCAGACCGATATGGGTCATCGCGTGACGGAACCGTTCTCGGTCTTCCGCCTTATCGATGGCATCTCGGCTAGCGCCGATCATCTCGACGTTATAACGTTCGAGTACACCATTACTGGCCAGGTCTAAAGCACAGTTGAGCGCGGTTTGACCACCCATGGTCGGCAAAATCGCATCCGGCCGTTCGGTAGCAATGATCTTTTCAACCGTTTGCCAGGTAATCGGCTCGATATAAACCGCGTCGGCCATTTCCGGATCGGTCATGATGGTAGCCGGATTGGAATTGACCAGCACCACCCGAAAACCTTCTTCCTTGAGCGCCTTACACGCCTGCACACCGGAGTAATCAAACTCACAGGCCTGACCAATCACAATTGGGCCAGCGCCGATAATCAGAATAGTTTTTAAATCTTGGCGTTTTGGCACGTTATTTCCCGGCAACTGAAGAGGAGAATTCGGCCATCAGTTCAGCAAACTGATCGAACAGCCCAGCCACATCGTGGGGGCCAGGACTGGCCTCCGGGTGACCCTGAAAGCCAAACGCAGGGGCCTGCAAATGCCGAACACCCTGAATGGATTGATCAAATAAAGACCGGTGTGTGACCGCTAGGTGCTCTGGTAGGTTCTGATCTGAGACCGTAAAACCGTGGTTCTGACTGGTAATCGCCACCGCTTTGGTAGCCAGGTCCTGTACCGGGTGATTGGCGCCGTGATGGCCAAACTTCATTTTCTCCGTGGTTGCGCCTGCTGCCAGCGCTAATAACTGGTGGCCCAGACAGATACCGAACATCGGTATTTTTTTAGCCAGCAATTCGCCAATGGCCGTGATTGCATAATCACAGGGTTCCGGATCTCCCGGACCGTTGGACAGAAACACGCCATCGGGATTCATCGCCAATACGGTTGCAGCCGGCGTCGTCGCAGGCACTCGAATCACCTCACAACCCCGGTCGACCAGCAGACGCAAAATATTGTTTTTGGCACCAAAATCATAGGCGACCACTTTGAAACGACTCTCGTCACTGACCTGGAAACCATTGCCTAATTGCCAACTACCACCTTGCCAGACAGTTTCTGCGTCACAGGTCACTTCCTGGGCTAAATCCATGCCCAGCAGACCAGCAAACTGCTTCGCCGCTGCGATCGCTTCCTGTTTTGCAACATCGCTATGAGCATCATCACCGGCATAGAGACAACCGTTTTGAGCGCCACCTTCTCGAAGGCGTCGGGTCAGGGCACGGGTATCGATATCACTAATAGCGACCACACCCTCGGCCTGCAACTGATCGGAGAGTGAGACTTCAGAACGCCAGTTACGAGGCTTGACTGGCAAATCACGAATAATCAAGCCGGCAGCGTGAATCTGGGTCGATTCCTGGTCTTCCAGATTCCAACCCACGTTACCAATATGGGGATAGGTCAGGGTAACCAGCTGCCTGCGGTAGGAAGGGTCAGTCAATATTTCCTGATAACCGGTCAGCGCAGTATTAAAGACCACCTCACCAACACTTTGACCGGCCGCGCCGATACTGATGCCTGTGTAGATAGTGCCGTCCGCGAGGGCGAGGATAGCGGGTTGTTGCAAGAAAGCCTCCAGCTGTAACAGGCGTAGAAAAAACGGGATATCCCATAAGGAGACCCCGTTTTTTGAATTAATTAGATCTTATATTCAAAGATCCTTCGGAATGTTGGTACCGAAATGTAGATTACGGATGCTTCTGAGCTTGGTAATCAATATCGGCCGCTGGCTCGTCGGGGTTTAAAAAAACTCGGACAACTGCCTAGGCTTTTCTCATATGCTCGTTTGGTCGGGTATTTTACTCTTCCAGCTAGAGCCGGTCTAGATGTCTCTGGGTGACAACAACCAAACAAGTCACCCAAACCGTGCCTTCATCACTCGGCTAACTATTCAACCCGAGAACATCCTGCATCGAGTAGAGCCCGGCTGGCTTACCGGATAACCAGCTAGCGGCACGCACCGCACCGGCAGCAAAGGTCATTCGACTCGACGCTTTATGGGTCAGTTCAACACGCTCGCCTTCACTGGCAAACAACACCGTGTGGTCGCCAACCACGTCCCCACCTCGGATGGTGGCAAAGCCAATCGTGGAGGGGTCACGTGCACCGGTCTGGCCTTCTCGACCATAAACCGCACACTGTTTCAGATCTCTGCCCAACGCATCGGCAACCACTTCACCCATTTTCAGGGCAGTGCCGGAGGGGGCATCGACTTTATGTCGATGATGAGCCTCGATAATTTCCACATCATATTCATCGCCAAGAGCGGCAGCAGCAGTGCGTAGCAAATTCAGCATCACATTCACGCCGACACTCATATTCGGTGCAAACATGACCGGAATATCTTCAGCAATTCGAGTCAGTTCCTCGATTTGTGATGGCGTTAAACCGGTAGTGCCAATCACCATCGCTTTGCCATGGTCACGGCAATGGCGCAGATTTTCTAGCGTCGCCTCCGGGCGAGTAAACTCAATCAGCAGATCAAACTGATCAACCGCCGATAAAACGCCTTCGCCCAAACTGATATCTAAACGGCCAATACCAGCAATTTCGCCCACATCCTGGCCCAGCAGGCCGTGACCACTATGTTCAATCACCGCACCCAGCGCGACCTGATCACTGGCCTGACAGGCCTCGATCAAGGTACGACCCATGCGGCCGGCCCCACCACTAATGGCAACGCTGACCGGTTTGTTATTGCTGGAAAACTCTATGTTGGCCATCTAATTAGCCCTCAAAAAACGATTTCACCCGATCAAACCAGGAACTTTCCTGGGGACGGTGCTGATCACCAAAACTATCACCTAGTTCACGTAACAATGATTTCTGCTGGTCAGAAAGGTTAACCGGAGTTTCTACCACTACCCGACAAAACAGATCACCAACCCCAGCGCCTCGTACCGACGGAACGCCTTTACCTCGTAACCGGAATACCCGGCCGCTCTGGGTCTCAGCCGGAATAACCAGTTTCAATCGACCACTTAAACTGGGTATCTGCATATCGCCGCCCAGTGCCGCGGTTACAAAACCAATCGGTACTTCGGTATGCAAGTTGTTGCCATCGCGCTGAAAAATTTCGTGGGGCCGCACATGGGTTTCCACATAAAGATCCCCGGCCGGAGCACCGGCTTCGCCACCTTCACCTTCACCCGTGAGCCGGATTCGGTCACCGGTATCGACACCGGCTGGGATTTTCACCGACAGGGTTTTAGTTTCCTGCACCAGGCCGTTACCGCGACATTTTCCACAGGGGTTTTTGATTATCTGACCTTTACCCCGACAGGTCGGACAAGCCTGCTGTACAGAGAAAAACCCTTGCTGCATGCGCACCTGACCGACTCCGGCACAGGTGCCACAGGTCACCGGCTTGCTACCCTTCTTAGCACCGCTGCCGTGACAGGTACCGCAAGCAACCCGTTTGGGGATATCAATTTTTTTGGTAAAACCACTGGCCGCCTCTTCTAAAGAAACTTCCAGATCATATTTCAGGTCTGCGCCACGGGCGGGGCCACTGCGACCACCACCAAAAATATCGCTAAAAACATCGCCAAAGATATCACCGAAGCCACCACCACCGCCTCCGCCACCCTGGCCTTCAAGGCCCTGATAACCATACTGATCGTAGCGAGCGCGCTTCTGATCATCAGACAAAATGTCATATGCGCCCTGAGCTTCTTTAAATTTCTCTTCCGCATCTGGACTATCCGGGTTTCTGTCCGGGTGATGTTTCATCGCCAGACGACGATAGGCCTTCTTGATGACCGCATCATCTGCATCACGGCTGACGCCCAATATTTCGTAACAATCCCGTTTAGACATTCTGTTGATCGACCTTTATTACCGAAGCTCCGAACCTGTCAGAGCTTACTTAGCAAAAATTACCCGCCCGAAACGCATAAACGCCCCCCGTCAAAAAGACGGGCGGCGTTTAAAAAATTAAACCGTTGAAGAGCCACTTAGCCACCCTTCAACAGTTTCTGCTTCGGGACTATTTATCCTCTTTAGGTTCGTCTTTAGGTTCGTCTTCGACTTCTTCAAATTCAGCATCGACCACGTCGCCATCAACTACATTACCGCCTTCACCACCCGGGGTTTCACCACCAGCAGCTTCAGCTTCTTTGGCGTAAAGTTTTTCAGCCAGTTTCTGAGCAGCGGTCATCAACTCACCGGTCGCCGCCTCGATTGCCTCTTTATCACCCGCTTCAAGACTCTCTTCGACAACCTTGATGGCATCTTCTGCAGCAGTCACGTCGGCCGCATCGGCATCATCGCCCAGGTCGGTAATGGTCTTGCGTACGGTGTGAATTGCACCATCAGCCGCATTGCGGGCCGAAACTAGCTCAACGGTTTTACGATCTTCATCCGCATGAGCTTCGGCATCATTGACCATCGCCTGAATTTCTTCGTCACTGAGGCCACTGGAAGACTTGATAACAATCGTCTGCTGCTTGCCAGTGGCTTTATCGGTGGCGGATACATTGAGGATACCGTTGGCATCCAGGTCAAAGACCACTTCAATCTGTGGCGTGCCACGAGGTGCCGGTGGAATGTCTTCCAGGTTGAACTGGCCGAGCGATTTATTACCACTGGCCAGCTCGCGCTCACCCTGCAACACGTGCACGGTAACCGCGTTCTGGTTGTCATCAGCCGTCGAGAAAACCTGATCCGCACGAGTTGGAATAGTGGTGTTTTTCTCAATCAGCTTAGTCATCACCCCACCCATGGTTTCGATACCCAGGGACAGTGGAGTCACATCCAGCAGCAACACATCGGTGACTTCGCCACCGAGCACGGCGCCCTGCACCGCAGCACCAACCGCAACTGCTTCATCCGGATTCACATCCTTGCGAGGCTCCTTACCAAATAGTTCTTTAACAGCTTCCTGCACTTTAGGCATACGGGTCTGACCACCGACCAGAATGATCTCATCAATACCGCTGGCCGAAAGGCCGGCGTCCTTAATCGCAACCCGACAAGGCTCAAGACTACGTTCAACCAGATCTTCTACCAAAGACTCAAGCTTGGCCCGTGTCAACTTGACGTTAAGGTGCTTGGGACCAGTCGCATCAGCGGTGATGTAGGGCAAATTAACGTCCGTGGCCTGCGATGAACTGAGTTCAATCTTGGCTTTTTCAGCAGCTTCTTTGAGCCGCTGCAGCGCCAATGGATCGTTGCGCAGATCCATGCTGTTATCTTTCTGAAATTCATCGGCAAGAAAATTCATCAACCGTATATCGAAATCTTCACCACCGAGAAAGGTATCGCCATTGGTAGAGAGCACTTCAAACTGATGCTCACCATCAACTTCAGCAATTTCGATAATCGAGATATCAAAGGTGCCACCACCTAAATCGAACACCGCAATGGTGGAATCACCTTCTTTTTTATCCATACCAAAGGCCAACGCCGCGGCGGTTGGCTCATTGATGATGCGTTTCACTTCAAGACCGGCAATTCGACCCGCATCTTTGGTGGCCTGACGCTGAGAGTCATCAAAATAAGCCGGTACGGTAATCACCGCTTCCGTGACTTCTTCGCCCAGATAATCTTCGGCGGTTTTTTTCATCTTCTGCAGCACGCGAGCAGATACTTCCGGCGCGGACATCTTTTTGCCATTCGCCTCCACCCAGGCATCACCGTTATCGGCTTTGACAATTTTGTAAGGCACCATCGAGATGTCTTGCTGGACCGCATCATCCTCAAACCGACGACCGATCAGACGCTTCACCGCATACAGGGTGTTGTGCGGGTTGGTCACGGCCTGACGCTTGGCCGACTGGCCAACCAGGATTTCGCCGTCGTTCGCATACGCGATGATCGACGGGGTGGTACGGCCGCCTTCGGCATTCTCAATAACCTTGGCCTTGCCGTTTTCCAGGATCGAGACGCAGGAGTTGGTGGTTCCCAGGTCGATACCAATGATCTTGCCCATTTAATTCGCTCTCCTAATTTCGATTGGTCCGCGCCTGTTTTACCGGCTGCGGGTAACACAAAAACGCTTGGCTACCAGATGGGGATGGGTATGCCGATTTCAAGCCTTCTCATCGATAGAAGGCGGCGCGTCGGCGGGCGCCTTGCTGACCACGACCATCGCCGGACG